>NZ_CP110820.1:912500-1129747 GCF_034359465.1 Candidatus Bandiella woodruffii
TCTTTTGAATTCTTGGGGAAACCAGTTTTTTGTTAATTTTTTTAGACCATGGTCCAAACTTCCTTAAATCAAACCATCACATTTATCCTTATTTTATCTTTCAACGCTCCCATAATATAGATATAAGTAAAAATTTAAACAGCCCTTTGTTGAGATTTAGGTATAAAAATAAATGCAGTGTAACGGTGGATAAAATTTTATTCCCAAACAACGTTGGGGTTCCATCTTATGCAAAAATCTATTACAGTGTAAACACAGTCCTAGATGGTGAGAGCTCTATAATAAAGAAAGAAGGAGAGGTCAGATTTTTTATGTCTGAGGTTGACAAAAACTTTATAAATTCCAAAGATAAGTTCACTTTTTTAGTAATTGACTTTAATAATAAACAGATTGAACAATAAAATAATGAAAAAACATATAAAAACTTTGCTAGCGTCTTTTGTTCTGATTTTTAGTATTTTCATGAATGCAGAGGCAACTGTGATGCCTAGGCCAATTGGGGGAGAAAATAGGATTAAGATAATCAATTATGTTCCTAATGCTGTTTTTAGATATGTTGGACATTATTACTATCAAACTATTATAGAATTTTCTTTAGAGGAAGAAATACAAACAATTACCATGGGAACACCAACCCCATGGCAGATAATACCTGCGGGTAATAGAATTTTCTTAAAACCCATAGAAAGTGATGCAACAACCAATATGACCGTCATCACTAATAAAAGAATGTATTTTTTTGAAATGCATGCGCAACATGCAACAAGCATTAATGACCAAGACCTGGCTTTTATAGTTAAATTCGTATATCCTAGCGACAACTACTCCACAATACAGCATGTTTCAAACAGTGGTGGTCCAGATTTAACAAAACCTGAGATATACAACTTTAATTACAAAATTAGCGGTAATGCAAAAAACATAGAACCTGTGCAAATTTTTGATGATGGGAGGTTCACATACTTTAAATTTAGGGAGCTTAATACGGAAATTCCTGCGATATTTTTAGTGCACTCAGACGGAACTGAGGGTATAATCAATTATCGTGTTGAAAAGGGGTATATTGTGGTTGAGAGAGTTGCACAGAAATATACTCTGCGGCATGGTAATGACGTTATATGCGTTTTTAATGAAAATCCTGTGTTATAAGATTGATGGAATTGATGACGTATTTAGTAAAATGCCTTAAGTTTCTTTTGGGGTCTTTAATTGTAGGGGGGGTGGTATTCACATTCCTTGCTGTTGTTAGCTATAACGCTTACGATCAATCCATGCTTAGCGCAACGAGCTATAGCGTGAAAATACACAATTTTTCCGGTAAGCATGGGGCTGCAATTGCCGCACCAATTCTTCAAGTTATTGGCTACTCTGTTTTTTTACCCTTACTTTTTCTTCTAGTGTATGCTTTAAAATTATTCAAAAGCCGCCAACCAAAGTTTATGACGCTTAGAGTTATTGCTTTGCTATTTGGTATAGCGACACTCTCCACCCTCCTTGCGTTTATATCAAAATATTGCATTGCAGATGGGTTAAGCTTAGGTGGAGCGATTGGTACTCATTTAAAACAATTTTTGTTGCTGCATATTGATAGCGATATTTTATTTATCTCACTTTGTTATTTATTTGCCGCTGCGGCAATTTTTTGCTTAGGTTTAACTTTAAACGAATGGAAATCAATTTTTAGGTATATTTACTATTGTGCAAAGTTTTTTGGTAAGATACTGGGCTACTTCGTGCTGAAATTGTCAAATCAAAAGAAAAAGCTAAGTATCGATGATGATCAAAAGCACATAGATAATTTTATGGATATTACACATAAATCAAAAACAGAAGATTTGATGCCACCAAAATCCACGATAAAACAAGAGCAGCAATCTATTTTACCCAGTATAGATATACTAAATAACCCACCAGTCAATGCAAGTGCCCATAATTTTTTCAATCGAAATGAGTTGAAAGAACGTCAGGAGGAATTAAAAAAAGTTCTGCGCGATTATGGCATCAAAGGTGAAATTATTAACTATAGCGTCGGGCCCGTTGTAACGCTATATGAGCTTGAGCCTGCTGCTGGGACAAAGGCTTCCAGAGTTATAGGGCTGTCGGATGATATAGCCCGTTCTATGAGTGCAATTTCAACAAGAATTGCTGTGATACCTGGAAAGAACGTACTTGGTATTGAAATACCAAATGAGCAAAGAGAGGTTATATACCTAAGAGAATTGATTGAAAGTAGGGCCTATCAAAACAATCAATTCAGCTTACCTCTTGTTCTTGGTAAGGATATCGCGGGGCAACCAGTCATAACAGATTTGGCGAAGATGCCACATCTATTAGTCGCAGGGACGACAGGTTCCGGTAAGTCTGTTGCCATCAATACAATGGTTTTGTCGTTACTTTACTCTTGTACAACAAAAAGATGCAAACTTGTTATGATTGACCCAAAAATGTTGGAATTGTCAGTATATGATGGCATTCCCCATCTGTTATCTCCTGTAGTTACAGATCCAAAAAAAGCAGTTGAAGCCTTAAAATGGGTTGTGCAGGAAATGGAAAGAAGGTACAGAGCAATGGCTTCGTTTGGGGTGAGGAATATTGCAGGTTTCAATGAATTGTTGTTAGATGCTGCTAAAGGGGGTACAACGCTTAAAAAAATAGTTCAAACGGGTTTTAACCCGGAGAATGGTGAGCCTACTTATGAGGAGATGGATTTAGGCTCTGAAGCGTTGCCATTTATTGTGGTGATTGTTGATGAAATGGCAGATTTGATGTTGGTTGCTGGTAAGGAAATCGAAGGGTATATTCAAAGAATCGCACAAATGGCGAGAGCGTCTGGAATCCATCTGATTATGGCAACGCAAAGACCATCAGTAGATGTTATTACGGGAGTAATTAAGGCGAATTTCCCAACCAGGATCAGCTTTCAGGTAACTTCTAAAATCGATAGTCGTACCATCCTAGGAGAGCAGGGGGCAGAACAACTTTTGGGTAGAGGAGATATGTTGTATATGATGCCAGGTGGTAATATCACGCGTGTACATGGTCCATTTGTTAGTGATCTTGAAGTGGAGAACGTGGTTAAAGAACTGAAGACAAATAGCAACAGCAGTTTTAATAGTAGTAGTGACATTAGCTCTACGGATCGGCAAGAAAGTGGTTATGTGATAGACTTTAACAGTAGCGTAATAGGGGAGGGGCATACGTTTTTAGGAGCGGATGATGGGCAAGAAGACCTATATCAACAAGCAGTAAAAATTGTAATAGCGGAACAAAGGCCGACCACCAGTTATATCCAAAGGCGCCTTAAAATAGGTTATAACAGAGCTGCATCTTTAATTGAGCAAATGGAACAAGATGGGATTATCACTCCACCAAATACACTTGGTAAACGGGAAGTTGTAAAGAAACAAAGCTAAAACGGCTCATCGATATAGAGTCTTGATTTACGAGAGGTATATATACTCCGATAACTTGAAAAATTGGCGTCAAAATACTTCGGACTTCGCATTTCGTCACGTACTTTTGTACGCTCCTCATGCTCATCACTCGTATTCCTCGCTCTTTTCCAAGTTCTCTGTCGTCTATAAATTTCATCAACTCTTGATTTACTAGAGGTATAGAATCTCTTCATCCTTCATATTTTTACTTTTATCTCTCCCATCTAGCTTCTTCTACCTACGCAAACTTTTTATCCTGTAATGTAATAAAAATATGACTGGCACCGTCAAGTTAAAAAAGTTGAGGTGCAAAAGGTATTGAGAGAAGAGGGAAAAAATAGTAAATTGGAGCAAAATAAAAAATAATAGAAAAACAATGGAAGAAAGAGCGAGCAGATACAGATATCCAATGGTGATAATAGGACATGCAGTTTGGTTGTACCACAGATTTAATTTGAGTTATAGAGACGTAGCAGAAGAGTTGTTATAAAGGGGTATAGAAGTAAGCCATGAAACGATAAGAGCATGGTGTATTAAATTTGGAAAAAGGTTTTTAGATATAATCAAGAAGAAGCAGAGGAAAGTAAAGGATAAATGGCATTTGGATGAGATGAGCATTAAAATTAACGGTAAATATTTTATTTTGTGGAGAGCTGTAGATGAAGATGGATATGAGATAGATGTCTTCCTACAGACCAGACGTAATAAAAAGTCTGCGATAAGGTTTTTATCAAGATTATTACAATCAAATCCAGTACCCAGAGTAATCGTGACAGATAAATTAAAAAGCTATACCAAACCTATAAAAGAAATGTGCCCTAAAACAGAGCATAGGCGCCATAAAGGATTAAATAATAGGGTTGAAAATGCACACCAACCAACACGCAGGAAAGAGAAATGCCTAATAAAATTCAAATCTCCTTCTGGGGTACAGCAAACTCTTTCTTTGATGGGAAAAATAAGGAACATATTTTCAGTAGATGTGGGCAGGTATATTAACAGTTCTAGCAAGCAAAAAGAAATGTTTTTCGAAGCTAAATCTATTTGGGATCACGCCGCTCAATCCATAGCTGCTGCATAATTTTCAAAAAGATGCTCTGTCACGCCCTTACCTCCATTAACTTGACGGTGCCGCTAAAGGATATAAAGTAGTAAATAAAAGTAAGGATGCCAATATTATGATTCAGGCTAATATTTTACAGGTAGGCAAATCTACTTTAGAAGACCCATTTGCAATATTATCTGGCGGATATGGAGCTACATTTGAAGGTATGGCAGCAGGAGCAATAATAGCTGGAGCAACTGGTGGTTCTGGAAAGGATATGTTAGGTTATGGGTTAGGTTCTGTCGCATCTGTTAATTTTTGAAATAAAAAGTAAAAATTAAGAATTTTTAACTCCCGATTTTCCGCACTTTGAAATTTTCACTTTTCACTTTTTGCACTGAATTTTCACAGATGCGACAGAACCCCCTATAATGCTGTGAAAAAATTAAGGTTAGTTATTTTGCTTCTGGATGTTTCTATGGTCGATTGAAGCAGTTATGTACTGCCGCATGCGCCATTTCGGATATACTTCCAGAACCCATAAACAAAACACTGTCTCCAGGGCGTGCATGTTTCGTTATAAGTTGCATCATTAGCTTGTCATCCGCACAATAATACGCTTCTTGTATCGACGACATTTCGTCTACAAATATTTGGCTGCTCACACCATTTATTTGAGCTTCTCCAGCGGAATACACATCCAACACTAATAAGCGATCTGCGTCTTTGAAAGAGTGTAGAAACTCGCCATATAATTCTGCAAATCTGGAATATCTATGAGGTTGGAAAACAGCTAAGATTTTACCACCATCTTGTGCAATGCGAGCTTTTGCCATCTGCAGTGTAGCTCGAACCTCATTTGGATGATGTGCATAATCATCCACAAAAGTCACTCCGTTTACCTCACCTATAATGCTGAATCTTCTTTTAACACCCGAGTTATTTAACAGTGCAGCTTTTATATCGTCCGGACTACCACCTTTAAAAAGTGCAACAGTAATTCCAGCTAGGGCATTTAAAAGATTATGTACACCAAAATTATTAAGCGCTATGTTTTTTATAACGCTAAAGTTACTTCCAATTTTTTGTTGGAATTTTTTTGATAACATTAAGTCAAATACAAAACCTTGGATACCAATTTGGATGTTAAAAGCTTTGACATCCGAAGTTTTGGAATTTATGCCATACGTGAAGTATTTGGGGTTCCCAACATAATTGGCACTAATTTGACGTAGATACTGGCAATCGTCGCAAACAACAACCATATCCTTTGCCAAAACTTTTTCTATAAAGATTTTAGACATATTGATTATGTTATCTATGCTTCGATAATAATCCAAATGTTCTTTATCTATGTTTGTAATCACACCTATGTCAGTTGGTATAACCAAAAAAGTGCAGTCAGATTCATCGGCCTCAACTATATTGATGTTGCTCTTACCCTTATGAGCATTCGAATTGATTTGGTTGATTATTCCTCCGCAAATTACTGTTGGAGAATGGTTGAGATGCTGAAGCAATGAGTATATCAAAGAAGTGGTGGATGTCTTTCCATGTGCACCGGTGATGCAGATATTATATCCGTCAAGCATCATATTGGAAAGCAGTTCAGCACGTGAAATCACTGGGATGAACTTGTTTTTTGCTGCCAGTATCTCTGGGTTATCATTCTTTATAGCTGACGACCTCACAACCAACGTACTTTGGTTGACATTGTCAGCATTGTGCCCTAAAAAAATGTGCATTCCTAATTCTTGCAGACTCTTGGTATGTTGATTATCAGATGCATCTGAACCCTGAACCACATACCCATTTTGATGCAGCAACTTGGCAAGGCCGCTCATACCTATGCCACCAATACCTATAATATGTATGATGCCAACGGGGTTAGAAACGATATTTGTTAAGTTCATTTATTTTCTTTTCGCACCATGGTTTACTAGTAAGTCGTGGGCTTTTTTATACCACATACTTTTGGGGTAATTATGACCCAACACCGATGCATACTTGGTCGCTTCTTTCTTGACACCCAAAGTAAAATAAACTTCGGTAAGCCTATACAAACATTCCGGCGCAAAGATACTGGTTTGATAGTTGTCTATTACGTTTTTAAATCTATTAATAGAAGCTATTGGTTGGTTTGTACGGAGATAAAAGCGTCCTATATCCATCTCCTTACCCGCCATCACATTATGTATATACTCCAGCTTCCACTTAGCGTCTTTAGCGTATTTTGAATGGGGGTATAAAGCAATTAGTAGACTAAAATCTTCTCCAGCTTTTATGGTTAAGTCCTGTTCTCTACCTGTGTCCATAATTTGGTTATAGTTCGACATTGCTTTGAGATAATACATATATGCAGCATCCTTGTGCATTGGGAACTGATGCAAGAAGTCTTCGATTGTCAATATAGCATCCGTGTATTGCTCCTCTGAATATAATGAATATGCCTTTAAAATTAAAGTGTCAGCATACCTGGTTGAAGCAGGATACTCATTCTCAAGTTGAGTTAATGTCTTCGCTGCACTTCTATAGTCTCCCGACTTTACTTCATTCACTCCCCTTTCGTATAATTGGCTGTCGCTTATAGCCAACTTTTTCTTATTCATTGCACCACAACCAACCAGTGCTGATAATAGCACTATAGTTAAAATTTTGTTTTTTATCATATTCTTGATACCATCATATTTTTTATTTTACTTATGGCCTTGGCAGGGTTCAGTCCCTTAGGGCATGTTTTGGTGCAGTTCATTATAGTGTGGCACCTATATAGCTTAAAATCGTCTTCTAATTCATCAAGACGCTCTTGAGTAATTTCATCCCTGCTATCGATAATCCACCTATATGCCTGCAATAATATTGCCGGCCCCAAATATTTATCACCATTCCACCAATAACTTGGACAACTAGTTGAACAACAAGCGCATAATATGCATTCGTACAACCCGTCTAACTGCTCTCGTTCTTCAGGGGATTGCAACCTCTCCTTATCTGGCGAATGTGCGGTCTTGGTTTGTAGCCAAGGTTTGACGGATTTGAGCTGAGCGTAAAACACGTTCATATCAGGAACTAAATCCTTTATAACTTTCATATGGGGAAGTGGGTAAATTTTCACATCACCTTTCACCTCGTCTATCGGTTTTAAGCATGCCAGAGTATTGGTGCCGTCAATATTCATCGCACAACTGCCGCATATTCCTTCTCTGCACGACCTTCTAAACGTTAAGCTACTATCTATCTCGTTTTTTATTTTAATTAGCGCATCAAGCACCATTGGGCCACATTGATCTAAATCTACTTCAAACCTATCCAACCTAGGGTTCTCTTCTGACTCTGGTTCGTACCTGTATATCTGAAAAACCTTAGTGTTGCCAGGCTTTTCAGTGCAAGTATGCATTTTACCCTTTTGAGGCTTCGAATTTTTTGGTAATGTAAACTCAACCATATAGAACTTACAGCTCCTATTTTCAGCTAATCTAGCATTATTCTAATTTTTTGGCAATATATACTCCGCGTCTTTTAAAAGTTGTGATTAAAAATAGCAGAGTGTTAGCCAAAGATAGATATAAAATTGCCCTGCTCGGCACCGTCAAGTTAATGGAGGTAAGGGCGTGACAGAGCATCTTTTTGAAAATTATGCAGCAGCTATGGATTGAGCGGCGTGATCCCAAATAGATTTAGCTTCGAAAAACATTTCTTTTTGCTTGCTAGAACTGTTAATATACCTGCCCACATCTACTGAAAATATGTTCCTTATTTTTCCCATCAAAGAAAGAGTTTGCTGTACCCCAGAAGGAGATTTGAATTTTATTAGGCATTTCTCTTTCCTGCGTGTTGGTTGGTGTGCATTTTCAACCCTATTATTTAATCCTTTATGGCGCCTATGCTCTGTTTTAGGGCACATTTCTTTTATAGGTTTGGTATAGCTTTTTAATTTATCTGTCACGATTACTCTGGGTACTGGATTTGATTGTAATAATCTTGATAAAAACCTTATCGCAGACTTTTTATTACGTCTGGTCTGTAGGAAGACATCTATCTCATATCCATCTTCATCTACAGCTCTCCACAAAATAAAATATTTACCGTTAATTTTAATGCTCATCTCATCCAAATGCCATTTATCCTTTACTTTCCTCTGCTTCTTCTTGATTATATCTAAAAACCTTTTTCCAAATTTAATACACCATGCTCTTATCGTTTCATGGCTTACTTCTATACCCCTTTATAACAACTCTTCTGCTACGTCTCTATAACTCAAATTAAATCTGTGGTACAACCAAACTGCATGTCCTATTATCACCATTGGATATCTGTATCTGCTCGCTCTTTCTTCCATTGTTTTTCTATTATTTTTTATTTTGCTCCAATTTACTATTTTTTCCCTCTTCTCTCAATACCTTTTGCACCTCAACTTTTTTAACTTGACGGTGCCCCTTTAGCTTCAATAGCGGATTTAATTTGAGCCTCAATATCAAGACCTTCTTTGTCTGTAGTATTTCTAATTTGAAGAATTACAGTTTTCTTATCATCGTCTATTGGGTCTAAGAAAACAGTGTCCGACATCTTAGTTTGCACCTCTAACTTACCGTGCTTAATCAGTTTTTGCGTCGTACCACAGCCAGTCAGATTAAATACTGCTAAGGATAAAAGAAAAATTATTACATACGATGAGATTTTTTTATTCATTGTTAACTCCATTATTTCATTCCAATTGTTGCTTTGTAAGTTTCTAGCTCTTCTTCCTGTCTTAGCCTCTCATCATTATCCATTTTTCTTAATTTTAAAACTGGCATCGTCAAGTCAATTTATCTTTCTAGTTATAGTTGCCAGAACAGCTTTAGATATAATTCAACCTATCTGCTTCTGGGCTTTTAATAATTCAAAACTTGACGGTGCCCAGAGCCGCCCCACCCAGACCTTTATTAAGGCTGAGCTAATTCTTCAGGTTATTGATCTCCTCAATACTAAGTCCTGTAGACTGAGATATGATCTCAGCAGAAATATTATGAGATAACATATTTTTTGCTACTTTTTTTATTGCTTCCTCTCTACCTTCCTCTCTGCCCTTTTCGATACCCTTTTCGATACCTTTTTCGATACCCCTAAGCTCAGCTTGTTCTGCAAGGCCCTCAAGATAAGCTTCTCTAGCTTTATTATCTCTAGCAATCTTCTCTGAAGCTTCATAGGCACGTAGCTCATCTTTTGTCCAGTGATGTGCTTCTAGCTCATGGTATGCTTTTGTAATTACCTCGTCACTGTTTTTGATTAATTCACCCATATCATCAGGATCATTTGCATACTTGAAAAAGTAACACCATTTATCTTCAAAGCTCTTTAATTCCTCTATCCTTTTATTAAACTTTTTGAGCTCTATGAATGTAAATGAGAAGTCTTTTAGATCTCTTTCATATGTCTTTTTATCCAATGTGTAATGGACTGATTTATACCCCTTCTTCTTTGGAAACATTTCATATTCTGTTATCGCTAAGAATATTACTTCCTTAAGATGATCATAATTATACCCCTCTTCAGCTTGAGATGAATATGCTTTTGCTGCGTAGTATTGAGCTCTTTTCTCAAATCCACCAACTTTTGCTACCTGCATCTCTACTATGTACTGTGTTCCATCCTCTTCTTCGCATAAAACATCAACTACACTCTGTTTCTTTCCTATAAGTTCAGGATGTTGCATTGGATTGAGTAGTCTTACTTTTGTAATTTCTTTCTTCCCTTCTCTTTCTATTACATCGTTTAAGAAATGCATCAAAATATCCTTGTTCTTTTCAGTTCCAAAGATCTTCTTAAATGCTATGTCATTTCTTGGGTTTAAGTATTTTACTATCGTCATAAGAGCCTACTTATATCATCACAATATTACTAGATTCTTCCTTTTTTTGCTACACAAATTAACCAACTATTAGAGTAATCCAGATATTGATCTAACTAGTCCTTTTACCAACTCAGGTTGCGCCTCAGTAAATTTTCCATTTACTTTTTCAGAGTGTTAGCCAAAGATAGATATAAAATTGCCCTGCTCACTTAGGAAATTATTGTTATCCTCAAAATGTACCCAGAGCTTAATCGTAAGATCGACAACTTCTTCAGATTTTGAAACTACCTTTGTTTTTCTGGTCATTCTTGCAATTCTGTGCCTTGTGTTTGAGTTATTGGACTCAATTGAGAGTGTATGTTGTTTGCCAACAACATGTTGATGGCGAGGTATAACCTCTGAATAAACAGACCAAGCGTCTGTGTAATAAGTGCAATTATCTCTACTTATGATTTTCCACAATTTTCTAAAGGTTGTAACGTTACGCTTACCAACCACCCAGGCAACAACTCTCTTGAGCTCCCTACTATAGGCTTTCCATATCCATAATTTGTTTTTTTGAATCTACAAAATGCCACATCTCATCTATTTCAACTTCTCTCAATTCTTCCGGCACTGTTGGTCTTGGTATCTTTTTAGCATACAGTATTATCCACTTATATACGCTAGTATGAGCTACTTTAAATAATTTCCCTAGCCATCTAAAGCTACTTTTCCCCATGCTGTACAATAACACTGCCAGAGCCTTCATCTCTGGCGAACAGCCTCTTAATTTAGTGTTTGTAAAATTACATCCACACTCTTTGCATTTATACCTTTGCATACCCCTAATATTACCATTCTTAACGTATTTACTGCTACTGCATTTTTTACACTCTGTATTCATATTTCTATTTTCTTTGTTGCTCGCTATATTCATTTTAGCATCTTATCTATCTTATGGCAACACTCCCAAATTTCTTTCACTAACTGCTTAATGGAAAAATATACAAATAATTTGGGGAGTGTTTTAAAAGGGATAGGAAAGAAGAAAAGAATGTGATATAAGGAGAGGGAAGGAAAAAAAAGAAAGGGAAAAATGGAGAAAATAGAATGTAAATATTGCAAAGGGAAAGGGGTATCAAAAAAATGGATATGCAAGGAAAAAGCAGAGATACAAATGTAAGAGTTGTAATAAAAACTTTACAGAAGGAGATGGTAGGAAGAATTGGAAATATGGTAATAAAGAGAGGAGCATGGTGATAAAGATGTATCTAAATAACTGCGGAATTAGGAGGATAGCTCACATATTAAATATCCCGTTAAGTACAGTATTTTATTGGATCAAACAAGCAGGGAAAGTAGTAGATGAGATGGTGACGAATCAAAAGATAGAGGGAGATAAGAGGCGTATAGAGATATTAGAGATGGATGAGCTATATACATACGTCAAAAAAAAGAGAATAAAACAAGAATATGGACTGCTGTCGATAGGGACAGATTCAAAACTGTTGCGTTTAAAGTAGGTTCAGGTGATAAAGAAAATTACGTAGATTTAGCTCGTGAGCTAGGAGAAAAATACCAAATTCGTTATATGTGTACAGATGGGTATGAGGTCTATTGTCATTATAAAATTGCTCAAATACATCTGCAGACAAAGTCTGAAACTTGTTTGGTTGAGAGCTTCAATTCCTCCTTAAGGGATATGCTTGCTAGATTAAATCGCAAGACTAAACGCTTTAGCAAGTGTTCTGAAATGCTAAGATTATCCCTTGTTTTATTTTTTAACAAAGCTTTAGCTCTTTCTATCTATTTATGAACACTCCCTTTGAAAGTGAACAAGGAGATATTGAATTTATAGAAACAATATCCTATTATTCAACTTATAGAGCAGATACTAAAAAGATAAATGTTATCTTCTTGGAACCTAAAGGGCTGTAACATTAAAACATAAAGAGGACATTATGAGTATAGCTGAAAGATTAGAGCAAAAAGCTAATGAAGAATTAATGATTGAAGCTCAAACACTACCTTATGAGAAAGATTTATTTGCCCCCACTTTATCAAAGGAAACATTGGATTTTCATTATGATAAACATCATCTAGGGTATGTAACAAAACTAAACAACTTAATTTCCTCAACTCAATATAAAAACAAGGTATTAGAGAGTATTATCAAAGAGTCTCACAAACTAGGAGATGAAGCTATATATAATAATGCAGCACAGATATGGAATCATGATTTCTATTGGAACTCTTTGGCTATAAAAAGTGGTATGTCAGATACTATATCTTCTTTAATCAAGCAAGACTTCAAAAGCCTAGAGAATTTCAATGACAAAGTTGTAGAAGAGGGAATGCTATTATTTGGTAGTGGATGGCTTTGGCTTGTACAGGATAAAAATACTAAAAAGCTAAGATTAATTACCACTTCAAATGCAGAAAATCCACTAACATCAGATTTAATCCCAATTTTAACAATAGACTTATGGGAGCATGCATATTATATAGATTACAGGAACGATAGAAAATCTTATTTAACAAAAATTGTTGGATACTTAAATTGGGATTTTGCAGATAAAAATTTAATTAATTAACACCTCACCTCATGACCATAAATTACATAAACACTCAAACAGAAGCCAGAAGAAATAGCTACGATTTTGGCCTTAGAAAATATTTAATCTCAGTATATCAATATATGTCTTTTGCACTTGCATTAACTGCAATTATTGCAATGGGTGCAGCTAGTTCGCAAGATTTTATGTATTTAGTACATGGCTCAGGTCTAAAATGGGTTGTAGCATTTGCTCCACTTGGGATGGTTTTTTATATGGGAAGTAGACTAATGTCTATGAGCCAAACTGCAGCGCAGACCTGTTTAATGGTATTTGCTGCACTTATGGGATTATCTTTATCATCAATATTTATAGTCTTTACTGGTGAATCTATAGCTAGAGTATTTTTTATCACTGCATCTACTTTTGGTGCTATGGGTATATATGGTCATAATACAAAGCGTGATTTATCTTCTATGGGATCATTTTTAATGATGGGGGCTGTTGGTTTACTTATATCTGGTGTTGTAAATATATTTTTAAAAAGTTCAGCTATTTATTTTATTAGCTCTGTTATAGGAGTAGTAGTTTTCACCCTGTTTACTGCTTACGATACTCAAAGAATTAAATCGCTTTATTATCAAAATCAAGGGAATGAACAAGTAGCATCTAAACTTGCTATATATGGTTCACTTACACTTTATATGGATTTTATTAATCTATTTGTTTTCTTGCTACAGTTACTTGGTGCAAAAAGAAACGATTAATCGCTTAAGGTAAATTTCATGACCAATAAAGAAGAATTATTGCAAATAATAACAAAGTTAGAAAAGCTTGAAGAAGAAAAAGAAGCTGTGTCGCAAGTAATAACAGATACTCTAGCAGAAGCAAAGATAAAAGGATATGATATCAAAATATTAAAACAAGTTTTAAAATTAAGAAAAATGGATAATGATGAGAGGCTAAGACAGGAAGAAGAGCTAGAAACTTACAAAGCAACAATTGGAATGAAATAATGGAGTTAACAATGAATAAAAAAATCTCATCGTATGTAATAATTTTTCTTTTATCCTTAGCAGTATTTAATCTGACTGGCTGTGGTACGACGCAAAAACTGATTAAGCACGGTAAGTTAGAGGTGCAAACTAAGATGTCGGACACTGTTTTCTTAGACCCAATAGACGATGATAAGAAAACTGTAATTCTTCAAATTAGAAATACTACAGACAAAGAAGGTCTTGATATTGAGGCTCAAATTAAATCCGCTATTGAAGCTAAAGGATATAAAGTAGTAAATAAAAGTAAGGATGCCAATATTATGATTCAGGCTAATATTTTACAGGTAGGCAAATCTACTTTAGAAGACCCATTTGCAATATTATCTGGTGGATATGGCGCTACATTTGAAGGTATGGCAGCAGGAGCAATGATAGTTGGAGCAACTGGTGGTTCTGGAAGGGATATGTTAGGTTATGGGTTATTAGCAGGAACTGCAAATGCTATTCTTGATGCGGCTGTTGAAGTAGTACAATACTCAATGGTAACAGATTTACAAATTAGCGAAAAAGCAACAGATAATATTGTATCAGAAACTAGTAATGCATCATTAAAACAAGGGATAAGTGGTTATAAAAAATCAGATTGGCAAGAAAAAACCAATTGGAAAAAATACCAAACAAGAATTATAAGTGTTGCTAAAAAAGTAAATGGAAAATTTACTGAGGCGCAACCTGAGTTGGTAAAAGGACTAGTTAGATCAATATCTGGATTACTCTAATAGTTGGTTAATTTGTGTAGCAAAAAAAGGAAGAATCTAGTAATATTGTGATGATATAAGTAGGCTCTTATGACGATAGTAAAATACTTAAACCCAAGAAATGACATAGCATTTAAGAAGATCTTTGGAACTGAAAAGAACAAGGATATTTTGATGCATTTCTTAAACGATGTAATAGAAAGAGAAGGGAAGAAAGAAATTACAAAAGTAAGACTACTCAATCCAATGCAACATCCTGAACTTATAGGAAAGAAACAGAGTGTAGTTGATGTTTTATGCGAAGAAGAGGATGGAACACAGTACATAGTAGAGATGCAGGTAGCAAAAGTTGGTGGATTTGAGAAAAGAGCTCAATACTACGCAGCAAAAGCATATTCATCTCAAGCTGAAGAGGGGTATAATTATGATCATCTTAAGGAAGTAATATTCTTAGCGATAACAGAATATGAAATGTTTCCAAAGAAGAAGGGGTATAAATCAGTCCATTACACATTGGATAAAAAGACATATGAAAGAGATCTAAAAGACTTCTCATTTACATTCATAGAGCTCAAAAAGTTTAATAAAAGGATAGAGGAATTAAAGAGCTTTGAAGATAAATGGTGTTACTTTTTCAAGTATGCAAATGATCCTGATGATATGGGTGAATTAATCAAAAACAGTGACGAGGTAATTACAAAAGCATACCATGAGCTAGAAGCACATCACTGGACAAAAGATGAGCTACGTGCCTATGAAGCTTCAGAGAAGATTGCTAGAGATAATAAAGCTAGAGAAGCTTATCTTGAGGGCCTTGCAGAACAAGCTGAGCTTAGGGGTATCGAAAAGGGTATTGAAAAGGGTATTGAAAAGGGTATTGAAAAAGTAGCAAAAAATATGTTATCTCATAATATTTCTGCTGAGATCATATCTCAGTCTACAGGACTTAGTATTGACGAGATCAACAACCTGAAGAATTAGCATTGCTAAACAGATATAGCATACGATTGAGAAAGCTGCTATGATATGTACAATAATACAAATAAGGTTAACATATGTCAGAAATAATATGTTGCAAATGCAGAGAAAGTAATTATTACAGATCTGGGAAAGTGAACGGGAAAGACTTTGTTCGGTAGGTTGTGTTTTTCTTTATGGAGGGCATATTGGGAGTGTTGCAAGATGGAATAAAGAAAGGTATAGTGGAGTGGATTACAGAATAAAGAAGAGAAAAATGGGCACCGTCAAGTTAAAAAAGTTGAGGTGCAAAAGGTATTGAGAGAAGAGGGAAAAAATAGTAAATTGGAGCAAAATAAAAAATAATAGAAAAACAATGGAAGAAAGAGCGAGCAGATACAGATATCCAATGGTGATAATAGGACATGCAGTTTGGTTGTACCACAGATTTAATTTGAGTTATAGAGACGTAGCAGAAGAGTTGTTATAAAGGGGTATAGAAGTAAGCCATGAAACGATAAGAGCATGGTGTATTAAATTTGGAAAAAGGTTTTTAGATATAATCAAGAAGAAGCAGAGGAAAGTAAAGGATAAATGGCATTTGGATGAGATGAGCATTAAAATTAACGGTAAATATTTTATTTTGTGGAGAGCTGTAGATGAAGATGGATATGAGATAGATGTCTTCCTACAGACCAGACGTAATAAAAAGTCTGCGATAAGGTTTTTATCAAGATTATTACAATCAAATCCAGTACCCAGAGTAATCGTGACAGATAAATTAAAAAGCTATACCAAACCTATAAAAGAAATGTGCCCTAAAACAGAGCATAGGCGCCATAAAGGATTAAATAATAGGGTTGAAAATGCACACCAACCAACACGCAGGAAAGAGAAATGCCTAATAAAATTCAAATCTCCTTCTGGGGTACAGCAAACTCTTTCTTTGATGGGAAAAATAAGGAACATATTTTCAGTAGATGTGGGCAGGTATATTAACAGTTCTAGCAAGCAAAAAGAAATGTTTTTCGAAGCTAAATCTATTTGGGATCACGCCGCTCAATCCATAGCTGCTACATAATTTTAAAAAGATGCTCTGTCACGCCCTTACCTCCATTAACTTGACGGTGCCATTTTCTTTGTTGCTCGCTATATTCATTTTAGCATCTTATCTATCTTATGGCAACACTCCCAAAATTAGAACCTCTCTGTATTTAGCCATTGCAAGAAACAGAGTCACCAATTGGGGCTCTGTACTGTGCTCGCGATGGCTATTTTCGTCTTTTTGGATTGGAGCTTTTTAGAGAAATACAAAAGAGTTATTGAATATAAAGATAAATTATATAGAATCCCTAGAATCTCAAAGCTAACTTCTACATGTATTAATGATTGTTCTTGCCATAGAAACCAGTTGCGATGAAACTGCTGTTGCGATAATGGATGAAAATCGAAATATTTTAGGAAATAAAGTTCTTTCGCAAACAAACCTTCATGAAAAATTTGGTGGCGTGGTGCCGGAAATTGCTGCAAGAAGCCATGTAGAATTTCTGCCGCAATTACTTGAAGATACGTTGGCAGAAGCAAATCTTAAGTTAAATTCTATTGATGCGATTGCAGCCACAGGAGGACCTGGGTTAATAGGAGGAGTTATGGTAGGGGTTATGTACGCCAAAACTATTGCGTCTGTTATGAAAAAGAAATTTATAGCGGTTAACCATTTGGAAGGACATGCGTTAGCTGTTAGAATTACAGAAGATGTGGAGTATCCATACCTTTTGTTACTGATATCTGGTGGGCATTGCCAGACCATTATTGCAGAAGATTTGGGTAAGTATCATGTAATAGGAAGGACTATTGATGATGCTGTTGGAGAGGCTTTTGACAAGGTAGCAAAAATGTTGGATTTGGGCTATCCAGGCGGCGTGGTTGTCGAAAGATTTGCGCAGTTTGGAGATGAAAAAAAGTATGTATTTCCCAAACCTCTAATAAAGAAAGGGGAGCATAATTTTTCTTTCTCCGGTTTAAAAACTGCCGTCAGAAACCAGATAATAAAAATGGAAAGTATAAGTGAGCAAGATAAAGCTGACATATGTGCCTCATTTCAGTATACGGTTGCAGAGATTTTAAATACCAAACTGATAGAAGCTGCTAAGTCATTTTCCTCAAAATTCCCAAATTCAAAAGATGTTGTAATATCTGGCGGGGTTGCATCAAACCTTTATATAAGGGGCAAACTGGGCATTAGCATGGATGACTTGGGATATAGGCTTTTATACCCACCAATTGATTTGTGCACCGATAATGCTGCGATGATAGCTTGGGCAGCAATTGAACGACTGGAAAGAGGGTGTAGTAGCAACTTATGTTTCAAGCCAAAATCAAGATGGCAGCTTAACGAAATTACATATTGACAGAAATGGCAGAATTAAAAAACATCAGGAATTTTTCCATAATTGCGCATATTGATCATGGAAAGTCCACTCTTGCAGACAGATTAATTGAAAAGTGCGGCAATATTGAGGCAAGAGAAATGTCAAGCCAAATACTTGACTCTATGGATATTGAACAAGAAAGGGGCATTACCATAAAAGCACAAACTGTAAAGTTATTATACAAGGCCAAAGACGGCAACGAATACGTGTTAAATTTGATTGACACCCCAGGCCACGTTGATTTTAGCTATGAAGTCAGCAGGTCTCTTGCAGCTTGTGAGGGCTCCATATTAATCGTCGATGCAAGCCAGGGAGTGGAAGCTCAGACTTTAGCCAACACGTATAAAGCTATAGAAAATAACCATGAGATTATTCTGGTATTGAATAAGGTGGATTTGCCAGCTGCAGAGCCAGAAAGAATTAAAGCACAAATTGAAGAGGTGATTGGGCTAGACACAACAAATGCAATTGAAATTTCGGCTAAAACTGGGCAGGGCATTGATAAAGTGTTGGAGGCCATAGTAAATATGCTACCCCCTCCCAAAGGTGAATTAGACAATCCACTCAAAGCAATGCTTGTAGATAGTTGGTATGATAAATACCTTGGGGTTGTAATTCTGATTAGAATAATAGACGGCAGTATTAAAAAGGGTATGGCCATTAAAATGATGGCGACCGATGCTGAGCATCTAGTGGAAAGAGTTGGCATTTTTACCCCCAAGAAGTTACCAGTAGACGGGTTGAATGCAGGGGATGTAGGGTTTATTACTGGCAACATCAGGCAGGTGTCTGATTGCAAAATCGGCGATACTATCACGGATGTTAAGAATCAATGTGACAGTGTTTTACCTGGATTCAAACCTAGCCAGCCCGTGATTTTCTGCGGGATATATCCAACTGACGCAAGTCATTACTCTGCACTAAGAGACAGTATCGCAAAATTAAAGCTGAACGATCCTAGTTTGCATTATGAGCCAGAAACATCAAAGGCCTTAGGGTTTGGGTTTAGATGTGGATTCTTAGGAATGCTGCATTTAGAAATTGTTCAGGAGCGTCTGGAAAGAGAGTACGATCTTGACTTAGTTACCACAGCTCCAAGTGTGGTTTATAAAATATATCTCAGGTCTGGAGAGATAATGGAGCTGCACAACCCAGCTGACATGCCTGATCCTACCAGAATTGAATATATGGAAGAACCATGGGTAAAAGCAACGATAATGGTCCCAGATAAATACCTGGGCACCATAATAGCACTGTGTATGGATAAAAGAGGGAGACAACAGGAATTAACCTATATGGGCGATAGGGTGATGTTGGTGTACCAACTTCCACTGAATGAAATTGTTTTCGATTTTTACGAAAAATTAAAATCATCTTCAAAAGGGTATGCAAGTTGCGATTGGGAACTGGATGATTACTTCAAAGGTGATTTGGTGAAGGTAGACATATTAATTAACGAGATGCCAGTTGACGCGCTTTGCCTGCTTATACATAGGGCTAAAGCCGAAAGTAGAGGGAGAGAGATTTGTGAACACCTGAAAGAATTAATCCCAAGACATCTGTTTGCAATTCCTATACAAGCTGCAATTGGCGGGAAGATTATTGCAAGAGAAACAATCAGCGCGCTTAGAAAAGACGTTACCGCTAAGTGTTATGGTGGGGATGTGAGCAGAAAAAGGAAATTGCTTGAGAAGCAAAAGAAAGGAAAGAAACGCATGCGTTTAGTTGGGAATGTGAATGTCCCACAAAGTACTTTTATAGCAGTATTAAAAGTGGATAAATAGTGGCAGCACAAAAGACTTGGAGTCTTATTTCGCCAACCCTTGATTTACTAGAGGTATATATTACTTAGGCAACAAATTTTGTAACACCTTCTCTATATTAACTCTGTCGTCCACGTTTTTATCGATAACAAATTTTATCTCGGGTGTAAATTTTAATGCAACCTTTGAGCTGATTCTTTTTCTATATTCTGGTGCTAAAAAATTTAGCGTTTTTGCCAATTGATCTTCTTTGCTGTTTGCCACCGGATATATGAATATGGTAGAAAGTTTTAGGTCAGCACTTGTTTTTACCTCAATAACAGTGAGGTGCAGAGACTCTAAATACGGATGATATACTTCTTTTCTTGCAAATATCATGGCAATCTCTTGCCTAATTAATTCAGACACTTTTAGCTGCCGATTGGTTGGACTTCCCTTGTATCGATATGTCATAGTTTATTTATCTATTTTATATGAGAATGAATCGCCACACCCGCACTTAGAAGCAGAGTTTGGATTGTTGATCAAAAAAGAGGAATGTCCCAACTCCTCTACGTAGTCTAACTCCGCGTTCTGTAGGTAAGTTATTGATATTTTATCCACTATCACTTTTGCCCCTTTCTTTGTAAACACCAAGTCTTCGTCTGCATAATCTTCTACGAAATCAAGTTGGTACCTAAGACCGTTACATCCACCTCCATCAACTTTAACTCTTAAAAGTTGCTTTGCAGCAGTTTTAACGCTATTCAAATGGTTAATTCTATTAGCAGCATTTTCCGATATGATAAATTTGTGCATGTTGCAATTTATTTATAGTCAATCTTATGCCAAATTACGCCGCAGGAGAAATCTTCTTACAGAGATATGCTTTAAGCAGTGGCTTCAGCTTTTTTTGTTGCGCCAAAGCTCAAACCCTTGAACTTACTATTGAATTTAGACACCTCAGTAGCTTTTGTGTTTACGTAATTTGCTTCTTTTGTCCAAGCAGGGTGGGTTTTTGGATCGATGTCCAACTTCAGGTAGTTGTTTTTATACGTGGACCTCATTGCCAGCTTGGTTCCATCAGTCATCTCAACGGTTACTTCTTTGTAATCTGGGTGCAGGGCTGCTTTAGCGCGTTGAGCCACTAATTCTGCTTTTGATTTTGCATCAAGTTTATTTGTTACTTTTGCCATGACACTTGTATTTTTTTCTTTATGATCATAGGTAGTTAATTACAGAAAAAAACAGATAAGAGCAAGTTTTTTTTGTTTGAAAGCAACTTATCTGTTTACATGCAGAACTAAACTGATATAAGTGTTGATTAAATAGAATATTAACTATGCTCAAATGGTTGGAAGCTTAAACAAAGTCACGTTGATCGGCAATGTAGGCAAAGATCCTGAGGTTAGAATAACGCAAGAAGGAAAGGAGATACTCACCTTTTCACTTGCTACTACTGAAACGTGGAAAAATAAGCATACTGGAGAACGCCGGGAAAAAACAGAGTGGCATAGAGTTGTGGTTTTTATTCCAGCCCTAGTAAATATCGTAAAAAACTATGCGGTAAAGGGGACTAGGCTATATGTTGAGGGCTCTTTACAAACTAGAGAATGGAACGACCAGAGTGGTATAAAAAAATACACCACAGAAATAGTGTTACAAACACACAACAGCTCAATTATATTACTGGGCTCCAAACCATCTTACACAGACAACCATACAGAAAATAAGAAGTTGAAGAAGGAAGAGAAAGATGCTGATGATTATGTGTGGGGAGTGTTGCCATAAGATAGATAAGATGCTAAAATGAATATAGCGAGCAACAAAGAAAATAGAAATATGAATACAGAGTGTAAAAAATGCAGTAGCAGTAAATACGTTAAGAATGGTAATATTATGGGTATGCAAAGGTATAAATGCAAAGAGTGTGTATGTAATTTTACAAGCACTAAATTAAGAGGCTGTTCGCCAGAGATGAAGGCTCTGGCAGTGTTATTGTACAGCATGGGAAAAAGTAGCTTTAGATGGCTAGGGAAATTATTTAAAGTAGCTCATACTAGCGTATATAAGTGGATAATACTGTATGCTAAAAAGATACCAAGACCAACAGTGCCGGAAGAATTGAGAGAAGTTGAAATAGATGAGATGTGGCATTTTGTAGATTCAAAAAAAAACAAATTATGGATATGGAAAGCCTATAGTAGGGAGCTCAAGAGAGTTGTTGCCTGGGTGGTTGGTAAGCGTAACGTTACAACCTTTAGAAAATTGTGGAAAATCATAAGTAGAGATAATTGCACTTATTACACAGACGCTTGGTCTGTTTATTCAGAGGTTATACCTCGCCATCAACATGTTGTTGGCAAACAACATACACTCTCAATTGAGTCCAATAACTCAAACACAAGGCACAGAATTGCAAGAATGACCAGAAAAACAAAGGTAGTTTCAAAATCTGAAGAAGTTGTCGATCTTACGATTAAGCTCTGGGTACATTTTGAGGATAACAATAATTTCCTAAGTGAGCAGGGCAATTTTATATCTATCTTATGGCAACACTCTGTATGTGTGTATAGATATTGACGATGAAATACCTTGCTAAATAACGGAGCAGAAGAAAAAATATGACAGACTCCTACAGAAGTGGAATTGGGGTTATGCTTTTCAACCAAAGAGGTGATGTTTTGATGGGTGAAAGAAGAAACGTTCAAAATGCATGGCAAATGCCTCAGGGTGGGATAGATGGGGATGAAACTCCTGAACAAGCTTTATATAGGGAGGCTCAAGAAGAAATTGGTACGACAAACTGGAAGATTTTGGCAACGTCAAAAGATTGGCTATACCACGATTTCCCAGAAGCGTCCGCTAAAGTATGGTTCAATGGGAAGTACCTGGGGCAGAAACAAAAATGGTTTTTGTTGGAGTTTTTAGGTCAGGACTCAGACATTAATGTTCAAACGGAAAAACCAGAGTTTGTCAATTGGAAATGGGTGAAAATTGATGATTTAGAGAGAATAGTAGTTGATTTTAAAAAACCGCTTTACTCATTGATTATAAGAGAGTTTAAACCATTAATACCAAAAATATTTTGATGAAATTATCCGATTTTGACTTTGCGTTACCGCAAAGCGCAATAGCGAAATATCCAAAAAACCCCAGAGGAAGTTCAAAACTACTGCATTTAAACCACCAATCGAAAATTCAAGACTACAATTTCCAACAAATTACCAGTTTATTCCAAAAGGGTGACGCATTGGTTCTGAACAATACCAAAGTAATTCCGGCATATCTTGAAGGAATTATTGCGAAACACTGCGGGGATAAAAAAGAGGTTATTGTTTACCTAAGTAAAGATTTAGGTGATGGAAAATGGCTGGGGTTTATTAAACCTGGTAAACTCGCTAAGATTGGGGAAGAGATAGTCTTCCAAGATCAGCTACTGGCAACTCTTATTGATAAAGATGTTAACACAGGAGAGGTGCGATTTGAGTTTAACATCAATGATGCGGCTTTACTCACTACAATCTGCAACATAGGGAAAATGCCAATACCTCCATATTTCAAAAGAAAACCGGAACTATCTGATAAAGTGGATTACCAAACTATATTCGCTAAATATTACGGCTCTGTTGCTGCTCCAACTGCTGGTCTTCACTTTAATGAAGAAATACTGCAGGAGCTAAAAAATAAAGGGGTAGAAATAACATATGTTACGCTTCACGTTGGCACAGGAACATTTTTGCCAGTTAAGACAAATAATATAACAGAACATAAAATGCACTGCGAAAAATTTTTAATATCGCAAGGTACTGCCGACCTTATTAACCAAAAGAAAAAGGAGAATAGAAGAATAATATGTGTTGGTACAACATCTTTAAGAGCTCTAGAGGCTGCAGCAAATTCTAAAGGAATACTAACCCCACAAATCAGCGAAACTGATATTTTTATTACTCCAGGATATAAATTCAAGGTTGCAGATGCCCTCATCACCAATTTTCATATGCCAAAATCAACACTTTTTATGCTTGTATGTGCCTTTTCCGGAATTGACTCGGTTAAAAATGCATATGCCTATGCAATAAAGCATAATTACCGTTTCTTTTCTTATGGAGACGCTTGTTGGCTAGATCGCTTAGATGCATAATCAAAAAGTTTCCAATCCTCTTAATTCAGAGCAATTAACTATAGCGCAATAGCTTTAATTTTGGTACACTGAGGCGAGGCGCAAAGTGTGGTAAATCCACATGAAGTAACGAGCGAAGTAGTAACAAGTTTAAAGCTATCCTGCTTTAGCAATATTATTTTAGAGCATTATATGCAGATAAGTCTTATTCCAAAGTCAATATACGGTAGATTCCTGCTGATGATCTTACTGCCCATTATTATTATACAAATAGTCACAATAGTAATTTTCTACGAGAGGCACTGGGAGAATGTTTCAAACAATATGAAGAATTACTTAGTATCTGAAGTTAAGACCATAGTAAACTATTACATCAAACACAAGGAACACAAACAAGTTTTAAAAGACTTAAACCAACTGGATGTAAATATACTACTACTAGAAAACTATAAGACTCATGCTAAGATTACCGATACCATTCTTGAAGAGTTTGAAGACAAACTGAAGAGAAGCATAACTTATAAACTAGAGGTGTTTTATATAAACGAAAAGTCAGAGATTAGGATGCTAATATTTTTGGCGACTAATAAAATACTAAAAATCGACGTTTCAACAAAACGGATTAAAAACCCAACAACATATATATTCGTGCTTTGGATTGTAACAACTTCAATATTATTTGGTTTGATTTCGTTGTTTTTTATGAAGAATCAGGTCAAATCAATACTCAAACTCACAAAAGCTGCGAAAGATTTTGGCCAAGGAAAAATATATCGATTTGTTCCTTCAGGAGCGATGGAAATTAGGTCTTTGGGTTTGTCTTTTCTTAAAATGCGTAAAAATATAGAAAGGCAGATAAGATATAGAACAGAATTATTAAACCACATAGCTCACGATTTGAGAACGCCAATTACAAGGATAAAGTTAAAATTGGCTTTATTAGAAAAATCTCACAATATGCAAAGCATCGATAAAGAAATCAACATCATTGAAAAAATGATCAAAAGTTATCTTGACTTTGCGAAACAAGAGGGCAACGAGAAAGGCGAAAACAGAGATTTAGTTTTGCTGATCAAAGACATTATCAGTGTTTTCAATAATAAATGCATTCATTTTGAGTCTAGCTGTGATAACTTGGAAATCCATCTCAAAGCTGTTTCTATTGAAAGAGCCCTCACCAATGTCATTGACAATGCCCTCAAACATACTAAGACACTGGTAAATATAAGTTTGTTTGGTGATGAGGAGAAGGTGATAATAGAAGTGGATGATGACGGACCTGGGATTGCAGAAAAAAATTACAAAGCTGTATTCGAGCCATTTAATAAGATAGGGTCATCTAAAGAGGGTTATGGGCTGGGATTTGCAATTGCAAAGAATATCATTAGCGCGCATGGAGGAAAAATTTCACTTGCCAAGAATGAATATGATGGGCTAAAAGTGGCAATAACGTTACCAAGATAGGGAATGACAAAAAATAAATTACTGCTTTGTATTTTAGATGGTTGGGGATGTTCCGCCAACAAGGAACATAATGCAATATATCTTGCAGATACTCCGTGTATGGATAATTTGCAGCTTTATCATCCACATAGTCTTATAAAAACAAGTGGCGAGAGTGTTGGGTTGCCAAACGGACAAATGGGGAACTCTGAAGTTGGGCACACAACAATTGGGGCAGGCAGAGTGATTTTCCAAAGTCTTCTTAGGCTTAACCAATTGACTAAAAGTCATGATGATTTGTCGAACAACCTTGCATTAAAAAAACTTATCAACAAAACTGGAAATAAAGTTTGCCACATACTTGGCATGATTTCTGATGGTGGTGTTCATTCTCATATAGATCATATCATTGCCATAGCGCAATTTTTATCACAACAAGGAGTGAAAGTTATACTACACGCTTTTACCGATGGCAGAGATACTTCACCTCAAAGCGCAATTAACTACGTGCAAAAAATATCAGAGCGCGAAATTCATATAGCATCCATCAGCGGCAGGTATTATGCAATGGACAGAGATAAAAGATTGGAACGCGTTAGCGCAGCATATAACGCAATTACTGGGCAAAGCAGCACGACTTTTGATGATGCAAAGGATTATATTGAACATAACTATGATAACAACGTAAGTGATGAATTTATTATCCCAGCTCAGCATAAAGACTATATGGGGTTTCAAGATGGAGACTCACTACTTGTAACCAATTTCAGAGCTGATAGGATAAGGCAATTACTAGAGATAATGTTGGTAGATCACGTTGCTCCCTTTAGCACTCAAAAACTCATGATTTCTTATGCTGCAGGAATGATTGAATATTCCGAAAATTTATCTAGTATAATGGGCACCATACTGCAAAACAATACAGTTCGAAATGATTTGGGCGAGCATTTATCAAATTTAGGACTAAGACAATTAAGAATCGCTGAAACTGAAAAGTACGCTCACGTTACATACTTTTTCAATTGCGGTAGAGAAAAGCAAGTGCCAGGGGAAGATTGGATGTTGATTCCATCTGCCAAAGTAAAAACATACGACTTAAACCCAGAAATGTCAGCCCATCAAATAACAGATACGTTAATAAATTTAGCACAAAACGGTAACTATGATTTTATTTGCGTTAACTACGCAAATGCTGATATGGTAGGTCATACTGGGAATCTGGAGGCAAGTATAAAAGCATGCTCAACAATTGACCAATGCGTTTCTAAACTTGTGGCTTTTTGCAAGGATAATAATTTCGATATGTTAATCACAGCGGATCATGGTAATGCTGAACAAATGATGGAGGAGAGTAGTGAACAAGCGAAAACTTCGCATACAATGAACGATGTCCCATTGATATATTTCGGTACCCAAGCTATAAAACTGAAAAATGGCGAACTATCAGATATAGCTCCAACTATACTTGATCTGTTAAAACTTCCAAAGCCACAAGAAATGGATGGTAACACACTCATCACCTTAATTCGGGATTAGATTATTATCTGGATAGCTTTTATCCATAAGCTGAAAAACAAAATGGAGTTTATCTCTCTGACAAAAGAAATGTTGGCACATGTGACGCAATAACTTTAATTTTGCCAACTTTTTAGTCATTGAGGTACATCAAGGGAGTGTTGCAAGATGGAATAAAGAAAGGTATAGTGGAGTGGATTACAGAATAAAGAAGAGAAAAATGTCATCAGCGCATCAAATAATAATGGTATGTTTGGATCAATTGGTTGGTAGTGAGCATCAATATCGCAAATTTAAGGAGCTGTTTAATTTTGGGGCAGCAGAGCAAGAGCTGAAGGGAATTGAATCTCCTGCTAATTATAAGGGATATGGTGTTTTACGTTTATTTAAATGCTTGTTGTTACAGTTTATGGAAGATTTGTCAGATCGTGAACTAGAAAGATATTTGAGTGACAGTGTTGCAGCCAAGTGGTTTTGTGATTTTGATTTAACCGAAGCCACACCTGATTATAGCGTTTTTAGTAGAATCCGCTCAAAGATAGGAACAAATTTGTTATCAAAAATCTTTGCCATTTTTAGAGATCAACTAAAATCTCAAGGATATATGAGCGAGGTATTTACTTTTGTTGATGCAAGTCACTTGATCTCCAAAGCTAATTTATGGGAAGAGCGGGATGAAGCCAGAAAACAAAAATATGAAAAACTTAACAACGAAGTCTTGCCTAAAGTCGCACATGATAAACAAGCCAAAATAGGGTGCAAGGGTGGTAGTAAATTTTGGTATGGCTATAAGAAAAACATGTAAGCGTAGATATTCAATCCGGAATGATCAACAAGGTTGCTATAACGCCTGCTAATGTTACCGATGCAAAGGGAGTTGCGCATGTTTTACCAAATAGTGGAGCAGTTTATGCTGACAAAGGGTATTGTGTTGCACCAGCAAAGAATGCAGCTAAAAGCAGAGGTATTCATTTTTGCGCCATCAAGAAAAACAATATGAAGCAAAAGAATTTTGACCTTGATCGATACTATACTTGGCACCGTCAAGTTAATGGAGGTAAGGGCGTGACAGAGCATCTTTTTGAAAATTATGCAGCAGCTATGGATTGAGCGGCGTGATCCCAAATAGATTTAGCTTCGAAAAACATTTCTTTTTGCTTGCTAGAACTGTTAATATACCTGCCCACATCTACTGAAAATATGTTCCTTATTTTTCCCATCAAAGAAAGAGTTTGCTGTACCCCAGAAGGAGATTTGAATTTTATTAGGCATTTCTCTTTCCTGCGTGTTGGTTGGTGTGCATTTTCAACCCTATTATTTAATCCTTTATGGCGCCTATGCTCTGTTTTAGGGCACATTTCTTTTATAGGTTTGGTATAGCTTTTTAATTTATCTGTCACGATTACTCTGGGTACTGGATTTGATTGTAATAATCTTGATAAAAACCTTATCGCAGACTTTTTATTACGTCTGGTCTGTAGGAAGACATCTATCTCATATCCATCTTCATCTACAGCTCTCCACAAAATAAAATATTTACCGTTAATTTTAATGCTCATCTCATCCAAATGCCATTTATCCTTTGCTTTCCTCTACTTCTTCTTGATTATATCTAAAAACCTTTTTCCAAATTTAATACACCATGCTCTTATCGTTTCATGGCTTACTTCTATACCCCTTTATAACAACTCTTCTGCTACGTCTCTATAACTCAAATTAAATCTGTGGTACAACCAAACTGCATGTCCTATTATCACCATTGGATATCTGTATCTGCTCGCTCTTTCTTCCATTGTTTTTCTATTATTTTTTATTTTGCTCCAATTTACTATTTTTTCCCTCTTCTCTCAATACCTTTTGCACCTCAACTTTTTTAACTTGACGGTGCCGTTTTTCGAAGCTAAATCTATTTGGGATCACGCCGCTCAATCCATAGCTGCTGCATAATTTTCAAAAAGATGCTCTGTCACGCCCTTACCTCCATTAACTTGACGGTGCCAATTAGCTTGTTGAATCCAATGACAAACATAAGATCATACAGTTGCTGTAATGTTTTGAAAAAGCAATTGCATAGCCATTAGGGATCAGAGACTGTATATCTTTTGCAGTCTCTATTATCACTAAAGATTTTTTATGAATTAACTGTTTTATATGCACTAATAAATGGGGGATTATATTATGATTGTAGGGTGGGTCTATATACACAAAATCAAATAACGGACAGTTATCAATTATTAATTTGCTGGCATCGGAATTAATCACCTTGTAACCCTCATCTTTACATATGCTTGTTATGTTATTTTTGGTGATGGCAAGAGAATTCTTATCATTATCCACAAAATAAACAGGAGAAAATCCACGTGACATGGCTTCTATCCCCATCGCACCTGTTCCGCAACAGACATCCAGAAAAGAGCAAGATTGAGCCTCTCTTCCATCTTTTGCTAGGCTGCTGAATATGATATTAAACACCGCTTCCCTTGTTTTCGAAGTGGTGGGTTTAATCTTTGAAGCCATTCCTTTGAGCTCACTTACTATATTACGTCCTTTGTACTTCCCTGCAATTATTTTCATTTCATTTTGATTTATCCCTCCTAACTTCGGCAATATTCTGTAAATGCTGCTTGTATCCACTGGCGAAGCGGTGACGTCCCTGAGAATCGGCAACAAAGTACATAAAATTAGTTTTTTGTGGGTGCAAAACCGCTATTATTGAAGATTTTCCTGGAAGACATATAGGAGTTGGTGGAAGCCCAGTGTGTAAATATGTATTGTAAGGAGATTTTACCTTTAAATCCTCATAGGTCACTTTTCTGTTAAACTCGCCCCCTTGTGAAATTCCATATATCACTGTTGGATCAGCTTGAAGAGCCATATTTTTCTTTAAACGGTTCAAATATACGCCAGCAATCAATGGCTTTTCATCTATAAATCTTGATTCTTTCTCCACAATTGACGCAAGGATTAAAGCTTGGAAAGGTTCTTTGAGTTCTTGAGTATGTAATATATCTCTATTTTCCCACTCCGCCATCACTATAGCCTGCATCTCTTTGTTCATTTTATCCAACATGAAGCTTATGTTAGTATCATAAAGATACTTATATGTGCTTGAGAATAGTTCTCCTTCTTTATAAGTTATTAAATCTTTGATATCGTCAACCATACCATTTTGCCTTTTCAAAAGTGCAACAACCTGATTGATGGTTATTCCCTCCGGCACTGTAACTTGATGTATAACTATTTGCCCTGAGGTAATTTTAGTTAATATTTGGTAGTTATTACTCTCTCTTGGGATCAAATACTCTCCGGCTATCACCTGTTTGCCAAAAATCTTCAGCGTCAGAGCATACATAATGAAAAAGAGTTTGTTCTGTATGACACCATTTTTTGACAAAATGTCTGCAACGCACTTTATGGAACATGGCTTTGGTATGATTATGTTATGCTCCTTTTCTGTTTTGATTGAATACAGATTAAAATATAAGTAAGAAGAAGTGAGTCCAATTGTAATCAACTTAAGGACAATAAGGTATAAAAAGATTTTCTTTATCACTGAGGTATTATATTTTTTAAAAAACTTCTCCTATGGTGGACGCAGATTCCATGCTCCCTTATAGCACGAGAGTGTTGTGCAGTGCAATAACCTTTATTTTGTTTCCATTGATATTGTGGGAACTCTTTATCTAACTGTTCCATCATTTTATCTCTTGTTACTTTTGCTACAATTGAAGCAGCAGCAATGCTAAGTGATTTGCCATCACCACCTATGATGGTTGTAATGTTGTTCATAGCAATGTCTGGGCTAATGTTCCCATCAACTAATACATGATCAAACTGGTGTTGTTGCTGTATTTTTGCAATCACCCTTCTCATAGCCAGCAAAGATGCTTGCAGGATATTTAGTTTTTCTATCTCCTCAACACTACAATATGCAGTAGCGTATATGCATTGATTGATGAGTTGACTGTATATCTTCTCTCGTTTATTTGCACTGAGTTTCTTGGAATCATTAATCTCTGTCACATCAACTTGGTCATTCAATATAACACCAGCGGCCACAACTGCTCCAGCAACACATCCTCTGCCAACTTCGTCAACACCTAAAGCAATTCCCCCCAACTTTTTTTCATAAAATAAGTTAGGCTTCATCATTCTTTAATATTTTTTTTAAAATCCTAGATACGACTTTATCAGTGATTAATCCAAAATGCTCATTTAAATCTTTCATCGGTGCTGACTGGCCGAACTTTTCTACTCCAAAAAACATCCCTTCTGGACCAATAATTTTCGACCAAGACTGTTCAATGCCTGCTTCTATAGCAACTTTTAGCGAATCGTCGTGCAGTATTGCTGTTTGATATTCAAAAGGCTGATCCCAGAATAACTCTTGGCATGGTACTGAAATAACTCTACTGAAAATCTCCTTTTCCTCCAGATTTTTTGCCACTTCCATCGCAAGCGATACTTCTGAACCGGTTGCAAAGATTGTTACAATATGCCTTTGGTTTGGTGATTGGTATAAAAGGTATGCTCCGAATTTAACCATATTTTCCCCCTTATTTACTGCCCCGGCTTTTCTGAGTTGTGGCAAGTTCTGTCTGCTTAGGCAGAGTATCGATGGTCTTTCCTTCTGCTGCAGTATTAATTCCCAGCACTCTGTAGTTTCCGTTGCATCTGCTGGCCTAAATACATTTAGATTTGGAATCGCCCTTAAAGAACTTAAATGCTCCACCGGCTGGTGTGTGGGGCCATCCTCACCAACACCAATGGAATCATGTGTGAATATTAAAATTATTGGGAGTTTCATAATAGCTGCCAGCCTAATTGCCGGCCTGCAATAGTCTGAAAAAACTAAAAATGTTCCACCATATGGGATAAACCCACTATGCACCTTGATCCCATTCATTATCGCCACCATAGCGTGCTCTCTTACCCCATAATGAATATAGTTACCAAAGAAACTTTTTTTTGAGATAATCTCCTGTGAAGAAGTTTTTGTACCATTAGAACCAGATAAATCGGCAGAACCTCCAATAAGAGCAGGAGTAATTGGGGTGATTACCTCAAGTATCCCCTGAGAGCTTTTCCTAGTTGCCTCCATACTTCCAATCTGCAAAGTTTTTGCGGCTTTTATTGCTCCTAATGCATCAGAAACATCACTTGTTCTTGCGATAAACTCTCTGTAAACTTTTCCATATTTTCTTTGCCAATTATCATATTCTGGCAAGTTTCTTTTAAAAAAACTTCTCCATAGTTCTAATACTGCACTTGGAGTTGAAAACTTAGGATAATCCCAACAAAAAACTTTTTTTACTAAGGCTATCTCTGTGTCTCCCAGGTTTTTGCCATGAGATTCCTCTGAATTTTCAAAATGTGGGGAACCATAGCCAATTTTTGTTTTGCAAGCAATGAATATTGGCTTTTCAGTTTCTTGCGCCACTTTTAGGGCATTGTAAATTGCATCAGGATTATGCCCATCAACCGACATTACGTTCCAATTATACGAAGCTACCCTGGCAAGCGTCATATCTGATATAGCAAGTGAGGTGGGGCCATCAATTGAAATTTTATTATCATCAAACAACACTATTAGGTTGTTTAACCCTAAATGTCCAGCAAGGGACATAGTCTCATGAGTAATACCTTCCATAAGGCACCCATCACCAACTACAACATATATTTTATGATCTATAGCAGTGCCCAATTGCTGACTCAATTTTCTTTCTGAGATGGCCATGCCTACCGCAGTAGCCATTCCCTGCCCCAGAGGACCTGTGGTTGTCTCCACACCCAAATTGTGATCATACTCTGGATGCCCAGGAGTAATCGAACCAAACTGTCTGAAGCGTTTTAGCTCCTCTATCGTGTATTGTTCGTACCCAAGAAGGTGCAGAAGGCCATACAGCAATGCTGATCCATGCCCAGCCGATAACACGAATCTGTCCCTGTTTGGCCAGCTGGCATCTTTTGGATTGAACTTTATGAAATACCTAAAAAGCACCGTTGCAACATCTGCAAATCCCATTGGCATACCGGGATGCCCAGATTTTGCCTCCTCTACCATTTCTATTGCCAATATCCGCAAGGCTGTTGATAGTTTGTGGTGATCCTCTTGTTGAGTTGAATTACTTAGCATATTTCCCAGCACTTTTTTAAAAATATGAATTTATACAATTGATAATCGAGTCTGATATATCCACCGTGTTTATAGTTGAAGTATATATCTTGTTAGAATCAATTTGTATAGTATTTGATACGCTTAATTTACTAAGACGTGATGCGATGTCTTTTAATTTGTCCATATCACAAGCTCCAAGCAGGTTATGTGTGATGATTGTTTCCACACTCTTAGCTCCAGCTGATTCTAATATATCAATCGCATTGATAATAGTCTGCCCACTTCCTATTATATCATCAAGTAATATACAGTGCTTATTTTGAACAGCACCCATGATACCATTTATCGAAACGTTATTCTCTTTGTCTCGCTGTTTATATAGCACAGCAAGCGGAACTTTTAGAAAATTACTAACGCTTGTGCTTCTTATTTTCCCCCCGATATCTGGGGAGACAACCACAGCATCAGCTGCCACAATACTCTCAAGTCGACTGTGAAAGACCTCAAGCATTGTGATATTTTTAACAGGGATTCTAAAAAAACCCTCCATCTGGCTGGAATGCAGATCTATTGTGATCAACGTATCAAGCCCCGCAGCTTCTAGCAGCGAAGCTATACATGATGCAGAGATAAAATCAGCATCCTCAGTTTTGTGATCCATTCTACTGTATATAAAATATGGAATAATAACATGGATTCTTTTCGCCCCGCGTCTTTTGACAGCATTGATTAGAAATAACAGCTGCAAAAGTTTTTCATTTGGGTTTGGGAATAATTGGTGGGTGATCAAGACTGCCTTTTGATATAAATCATCATGGATTTTAATGCTTACCTCTCCATCTGAAAATTTGTTAATCTTCATATCGACGGCATCCAAATCTATTTTTGATAAAATTTTTGTAACTAGATGCTTTGTATTATTGCAGCTTAATATTTTCATTTTTATAATCTTTAATAAATTTTATCAACTTTAGTGGGTGAAAAAATAAAGTCGAGACCGAAAAAAACTCAGCTCCTGCCTCGCTATATGCTAATATATCTGCAACAGACTGTATCCCTCCTCCCCCTATTATTTGAATTGAATCACCAAAAACTCTATTTACCCTTTTAACTAAACGCAAGTAATGTTCTCTAATGACCTCACCTGAAGCACCCCCGTTCTTAGTAGGAAAAGAGTTGAAGAGATGGAAATATTTGACGCCACATCTCTGATAGTGCTCTATTATGGATATGTGATTTTTGGATGGTGGTACTTTGATTATGATTTCTAATTCTAAACTCTTTAATTCGCTGATCTCGTCTTCTGACAGAAGAAGTACTTTCGCGTTGGGGCGGCACCGTCAAGTTAAAAAAGTTGAGGTGCAAAAGGTATTGAGAGAAGAGGGAAAAAATAGTAAATTGGAGCAAAATAAAAAATAATAGAAAAACAATGGAAGAAAGAGCGAGCAGATACAGATATCCAATGGTGATAATAGGACATGCAGTTTGGTTGTACCACAGATTTAATTTGAGTTATAGAGACGTAGCAGAAGAGTTGTTATAAAGGGGTATAGAAGTAAGCCATGAAACGATAAGAGCATGGTGTATTAAATTTGGAAAAAGGTTTTTAGATATAATCAAGAAGAAGTAGAGGAAAGCAAAGGATAAATGGCATTTGGATGAGATGAGCATTAAAATTAACGGTAAATATTTTATTTTGTGGAGAGCTGTAGATGAAGATGGATATGAGATAGATGTCTTCCTACAGACCAGACGTAATAAAAAGTCTGCGATAAGGTTTTTATCAAGATTATTACAATCAAATCCAGTACCCAGAGTAATCGTGACAGATAAATTAAAAAGCTATACCAAACCTATAAAAGAAATGTGCCCTAAAACAGAGCATAGGCGCCATAAAGGATTAAATAATAGGGTTGAAAATGCACACCAACCAACACGCAGGAAAGAGAAATGCCTAATAAAATTCAAATCTCCTTCTGGGGTACAGCAAACTCTTTCTTTGATGGGAAAAATAAGGAACATATTTTCAGTAGATGTGGGCAGGTATATTAACAGTTCTAGCAAGCAAAAAGAAATGTTTTTCGAAGCTAAATCTATTTGGGATCACGCCGCTCAATCCATAGCTGCTGCATAATTTTCAAAAAGATGCTCTGTCACGCCCTTACCTCCATTAACTTGACGGTGCCCCAGCTTTTTGAAAATTTTTTATTCTTGCCTCTAGCTCCCCTCTAAAATGTCTCACTAACCCTTGAATAGGCCAAGCAGCAGCATCACCCAGTGCACATATGGTATGTCCCTCGATTTGTTTTGTAAGCTCGATTATTGAATCAATCTCGCATATTTGTGCATCACCACGCACCAATCTTTTCATTATTCTATATAACCAGCCAGTTCCCTCTCTGCAAGGTGTGCACTGGCCACAGGACTCGTGCATATAAAATTTAGAAAGGTTAGCAACTGCCTCTACGATATCTGTGGATTTATCCATAACAATCACTCCAGCAGTCCCTAAAGCGGAATTTGCTTCTCTCAGACTGTCAAAGTCCATCAACACATTCTCGCAAATGCTTTTTGGAATCAATGGGACAGAAGAACCGCCAGGGATAACTGCAAGTAAATTATCCCACCCTCCTCTAACACCACCTGCATGTTTTTCAATTAGTTCCTTTAGTGGAATGGACATTGACTCTTCAACGTTGCATGGCTTGTTAACATGCCCTGATATACAATAAACTTTTGTTCCAGTATTTTTAGACCTACCTATGGATGCGAACCAATCCGCCCCACGTTTTAAAATATCGGGGACAACAGCTATAGTCTCTACGTTGTTTACGGTGGTTGGGCAACCCCATACACCAACAGCTGCTGGGAAGGCAGGTGGCTTTAACCTTGGCATTCCTTTTCGTCCTTCAAGACTGTTAAGTAGAGCCGTTTCTTCACCACATATATATGCCCCAGCTCCTCTGTGGAGATACACATCAAAGTCAACCCCTGTATCAAGTATGTTACTACCAAGAAACCCAAGCTCATACGCTTCATCTATTGCTTTCTGCAACACTTGTGACTCATGATAGTACTCCCCGCGAATATATATATAAGCAGCCCTTGCACGTATGGCAAAACCTGCAATTAAGCTCCCTTCTACTATCCTATGTGGCTCATAGCGTATAATATCACGATCTTTACAAGTACCAGGCTCACTCTCATCCGCATTCACAACTAGATATGACGGTCTGCCATCTTTGCTAATTTTTGGCATAAAAGACCATTTCGTCCCTGTTGAAAATCCAGCCCCGCCTCTTCCCCTTAGATCTGATTTTTTTACCTCTTCTATTATATCATCTTGTGACTTTTGTAGGTTTTCTTTTAGGTTGTGCCAAATACCTCTTTTTATTGAAGATTTGATATCACAGGGCATTTTCCCATCTAAATTTGTAAAAATTCTATCTTCACTTTTTAACATAAAATAATATTTTTTATTGCGCTTATTTAACTTTTAGCCGTATATACTCTGCTAACTTCAAAAATTTGCGTCGTCATATTTCGGACTGAGGCATTTCGTTATGTACATCTTCGTCAATTTCAAAAATAGCTTGAGTATATATTAGCACTGTATGCAAATAACAAAAGCATAATTTTCAAGACACTTGCATAATCTAGATAGTGTCGTCATGAGATTTGTGATATAATATGAAAGAAAAGATAAATCAGGAGTAAAAATGGATTTAGGGCTACATAGGCATGATATAACAGATAATATGTGGGATTTGATAAAGGATCATTTACCAGGAAGGGAAGGTACGTGGGGAGGTTTGGCACATAATAACAGAAGATTCATTAACGCAGTATTTTGGATATTAAGAACAGGTTCTCCCTGGAGAGATTTGCCTTCAGAATATGGAGGATGGAAAAATACACATAAAAGATTTTGCAGATGGAGAGACAAAAGGATATGGGAGGCTTTATTGGAGATATTTGTGAAAGAACCTGATATGGAATGGTTAATGATAGACGCAAGTCATAGTAAAGTGCATCCACATGCTTCAGGTGCAAAAGGCGGCAATCAAGATATGAGTCGTACAAAAGGGGGCTCAATACAAAGATTCACCTTGCCTTGGATTCACATGGTATGCCACTCAAAGTTATTATCACAAAAGGCTCAGAAGCTGATTGCAAGCAGGCTGTTAATCTTATTGAAGAGATGAAAGCTGAGTACTTACTAGCCGACAGAGGGTACGATGCTAATTACATAATTGACCATGCCCAAGAATTGGGCATGAGCGTTGTTATTCCTCCTAAAAAGAACAGAATCACCCAGAGAAAATACGATAAAGATTTATACAAAATAAGGCATATTGTAGAAAACACCTTTCTTCATCTTAAAAGATGGAGGGGAATTGCAACCAGATATGCTAAAAATTCAGCTTCTTTTCTTGCCGCAATTCAGATTAGATGCTTATCTCTTTGGCTTAAAATCTCATGACGACATTATCTAAATTTACGTTAAGATTTCGTTAACAAAAAACTTGCTGTTATGAGGTGAGTTTTATTCTCCGACCCACAAAGCAATTGTTCAACAAGACTGCAACCAATTTTATACGGCTATATCAATGTGAATTCTAAAAATTAATCTAGTATATTTTAGCAGAGTGGTTTAGAATTCATCCTTTGAAATATTTCTTTGATAAAGATGAAAACAGCTTTTTTATTTCCAGGCCAGGGCTCTCAACAAATTGGAATGGGAAAAGAGATTTATGAAAATTTTCCTAAAGCAAAAGAGGTATACGACATTGTGAACGATGCGTTGAACCAAAAGTTGAGCGACATAATTTTTTATGGTGATGAAGAAGAGCTCAAGATTACTAGCAACACTCAACCAGCTATAATGGCCACTTCTATTGCGCTACTTACCATGTTATGTGATTTTGCCCATAAAAAGATGGAGGATCTATGTTGTATTGCTGCTGGACATTCACTTGGTGAGTACAGCGCATTGTGCGGGGCAGATTCTTTGACGTTAAGTGATACAGCAAAAATTCTACGAGCAAGGGGCAATGCGATGCAAAAGGCAGTGCCTGTTGGGGTTGGAGCCATGTATGCGTTGATTGGTGGAGACGAAGTCAAGGCCCAATCAATATGCGAAGCACTATCAGCTTATGGAATTTGTGAAATAGCTAATGATAATGGTGCAGGACAAATTATACTAAGCGGCAGCGCCAAAGCTTTTGAAACAATAGATTCAATTATAAAAGATTGTAATATAAGAAGAGCGGTAAAACTTCAGGTAAGCGCTCCATTCCATTCGAGTCTTATGAAAGAAGCGACTGCAATAATGGCAAAGGGATTAGATTTATATGATTTTCGCGACACCAAAGTAGAAATTATAGCTAACTATTCTGCCGATGTGTATAAGTCGAGTAATGAAATTAGGCCATTGCTCATTAAGCAGATTGAGGGTAAGGTAAGGTGGCGCGAGACTATTGCCAAGATGTATCATGATATTGGGGTTAGAAGATTTGTTGAAATTGGGCCTGGCAAGGTTCTTTCCAATCTTGTAAAGCACCAATATGCCGATGCACAGGTGTATAGTTTGCAAAACATTCAAGACATTGAAAACTACTTAAGATAGGAGGCTGTTATATGTTTAAGTTGCAAAACAAATTAGCACTAGTCACCGGAGCAACCGGTGGCATAGGTCAAGCAATTGTAAAGACGCTTTGTGCACAGGGTGCTAAAGTCGCCGCGATTGGAAGAAATCAGGAAAGCCTACAAAATTTACAAAAGGAATTGGGTGACAGCCTACATCCTATGGTTTGTGATTTTACTGATGAACTACAGCTTAGTTCTTTAATAGAGGGTGTTGAAAAAGAATTTGGAGCTTTGGATATTTTAGTATGTAATGCTGGGGTGACAAAAGATAGCTTAGCTATAAGGCTTAAGAATGAAGATTGGGATCGTGTGATTAACCTTAATTTAACAACAACTTTTAAGTTAAACCGAGAAGCTATAAAATCGATGCTGAAAAGAAAATATGGCAAGATTGTGAACATCTCTTCTGTGATAGGATTAACAGGCAATGCGGGTCAATCTAATTATGCAGCAAGTAAAGCCGGGATGATTGGAATGACAAAATCATTAGCGTTAGAAGTTGCAGCACGTGGTATAACGTTAAATTGTGTTGCACCTGGGTATATAGATACACCAATGACTCAAGTATTAAGCGAAGAAATAAAAACCTCAATTATAAATCACATCCCAATCAGAAGGATTGGAACACCTCAAGATATAGCCAATGCGGTGTTGTTTTTGGCAGCAGATGAAAGTTCATACATCACTGGGCATACATTAAGCGTAAATGGCGGAATGTTCATGTCCTGATGTTAAAACAGTGTTACGATAAATATATCAGAGAAAATGGGTATACAAAAGATTTGGCTCAATTGGGCTTGATTGATTTATTATCTGGCTATCAAAAAAAAGTTCAGTCGAACCGTTTGCTATCAATATTTTTAGGCCCAGTTGTGAAAAAAGGGGTATATATTTGGGGAGATGTGGGGAGAGGTAAAACGTTTATCAGCAGTTTATTTTTTGACAGCTTAAGTATCGAACAGAAGTATAAACAACACTTCCACCAATTTATGCTGGATTGTCATAGCGAGATACAGCAAAATCCCAGTGAAGACCATGCCCTCAAAAATTTAACAAATATGCTAATAGCAAAGTATCGCGTTTTGTATTTAGACGAATTCCAAATCAACAACATTGCAGATGCCATGCTATTATCTAGGCTGTTTACCATTTTAATGGACTCAGGGATGTATATATTCCTTACCTCCAATACGAAGCCTGCGGAAATATATAAAGATGGTTTAAAGAGAGAATACATCCTGCCATTCATAAACTTCATCCAGGAAAACCTAAATGTTTACAACTTGTCCAGTCCCAGAGACTATAGAAGAGAAAAACTTAAGGCACACAAAAATTTATTCATTTATCCGCTAATTAATAGCGAGAGTAAATTGACTACCATAATCAATGATTTAGTTGGTAGTGGCAAATTTGAAAAGACCACCATTCAAGTCACTTCAAACAGGTTGTTCGAGGTTAAAAACAGCTGCGGTGTTGTTGCAAGATTTACATTTGAGGAGTTATGCGTTGAAGCTTTAGGTGCAGCAGATTATCTCGCGTTATGCAGAAGTTTTGACATGATTATCATAACAAATATACCCCAATTGAGATTTGAAGACCACAATCAAATATTAAGATTTATTACGTTAGTTGACTGCATGTATGATAATCGAATTATGGGGGTTTTTACTGCAGAAGCACCACTGGAAGATTTATATTTGGGAGATATCCATAGGAATGAGTTTCAGAGAACTATTTCTCGCATATATGAAATGCAATCGGAAGAATATGACAAGCACATACTCCAATAATTAAACATTGGCAAAATTTATAAGAGGTATATACTCCGATAACTTGAAAAATTGGAAACGTGGCGGAATGAACTCCCAGGCTGCGAGGGGGCGCTTTAGCTCAAGCCACGCATTTATCAGGAGTTGCGGCCTGGCTTTTTACACCATTCATCATACCAATCTTAAATTACCAGAAGTATACTCACTTTTGCCCTCCCCTGGACTTCGCTTATCAAAAATGATATTTTGTTCCTCTTTTTTAGATAATGTCGTCATGAGATTTTAAGCCAAAGAGATAAACATCTAATCTGAATTGCGGCAAGAAAAGAAGCTGAATTTTTAGCATATCTGGTTGCAATTCCCCTCCATCTTTTAAGATGAAGAAAGGTGTGTGCGCCGGGGCACCGTCAAGTTAAAAAAGTTGAGGTGCAAAAGGTATTGAGAGAAGAGGGAAAAAATAGTAAATTGGAGCAAAATAAAAAATAATAGAAAAACAATGGAAGAAAGAGCGAGCAGATACAGATATCCAATGGTGATAATAGGACATGCAGTTTGGTTGTACCACAGATTTAATTTGAGTTATAGAGACGTAGCAGAAGAGTTGTTATACAGGGGTATAGAAGTAAGCCATGAAACGATAAGAGCATGGTGTATTAAATTTGGAAAAAGGTTTTTAGATATAATCAAGAAGAAGTAGAGGAAAGCAAAGGATAAATGGCATTTGGATGAGATGAGCATTAAAATTAACGGTAAATATTTTATTTTGTGGAGAGCTGTAGATGAAGATGGATATGAGATAGATGTCTTCCTACAGACCAGACGTAATAAAAAGTCTGCGATAAGGTTTTTATCAAGATTATTACAATCAAATCCAGTACCCAGAGTAATCGTGACAGATAAATTAAAAAGCTATACCAAACCTATAAAAGAAATGTGCCCTAAAACAGAGCATAGGCGCCATAAAGGATTAAATAATAGGGTTGAAAATGCACACCAACCAACACGCAGGAAAGAGAAATGCCTAATAAAATTCAAATCTCCTTCTGGGGTACAGCAAACTCTTTCTTTGATGGGAAAAATAAGGAACATATTTTCAGTAGATGTGGGCAGGTATATTAACAGTTCTAGCAAGCAAAAAGAAATGTTTTTTGAAGCTAAATCTATTTGGGATCACGCCGCTCAATCCATAGCTGCTGCATAATTTTCAAAAAGATGCTCTGTCACGCCCTTACCTCCATTAACTTGACGGTGCCCTTTTGCACCTCAACTTTTTTAACTTGACGGTGCCTACTCGATCATTAACTGCATAGAATCGGCTTTAGATGAGCTTTATTTAACAGAAGAACAAAAAGAAATGATCCACTTTAACAAAGAACATGACTTTGATTTTAAAGGTTCTAAGCATTTGTTTAAGCACATAATCTTCAATTTAATAAAAAATACATTCTACCATGCAGGGCCGGGTGCTAAAATTTATATCTGGGCACAAAGTAACTGCTTGCATTTTAAAGATTTAGGGATTGGAGTAAAAAGGGAGGATATTGGCAAGATATTTGACACTGATTTTACAAAAGGTAAGTTTGGTATAGGGCTACATTTCTGCAAAAGAGTGATGGAAAAAATGGGTGGGACTATAAAATGTAACTCTGAATATGGGGAGTATACTGAATTTATAATGACTTTTTGTAAGGCTTGAATGTAACTGGTGTATAAATGGAAAAAAGTAGATTAAAGATAAAACTAGAAGAACTAAAATCGCAAGTTGCTCCTAAAAGACCTTCCCACAAAAAACGAAACGATGGGATCATCATTGTTGCAGAGTTGCTGGCTGGAATTTTTATTGGGGCTTTTTTGGGGTATCATTCAGATAAATCCATGGGGACTTCACCTCTGTTTCTATTCCTATTTACTGTATTTGGCCTCTTTGCAGCGCTCTTGAATATCTCTCGCAATACACACTAAAGCTATCTCTAGTAAACTAAGGAGGGCAAAGGATATTATAAAATATGGTATAATTCATGCCCATGGGTTTTAAGCCATCGTACCGATGCCTTATACTCTGGATGAATTTTCTCAACCAGAGTCCAAAATTTATTACTGTGGTTCATCTCTTTTAGATGGCATAGTTCATGGGTTACCAAGTAATGCAAGATTTGTTGAGGGGCAAAGATAATTCTCCAGTTGAAAGCTAGGTTACCTATCGAAGAGCAACTTCCCCATCTGCTTTTTAATTCTTTTACTGAAATTTTTGCGTATTTAAAATAATGCTCTTTTGCCAAAGTCTCTGCAATTTCTTTAATTGATATTAGAGCATATTGTTGCAAATAATGTCGCAAAACATTTGCAGCATTATCTTTAGGCGAGTGCACGGTTATGAGCCCGTCTTTTATAAGAACGTCAAAATTATTGCCAAGATCAATGTACTTGATACGGTGTGACTTTCCCAAAAGAAATATTGCTTCGGGTAAATCTTCGAACTTAGCTAAATTTATTTTCGTCAATTTCTCCCTAATCCAGCGCTCCTTCTGAAGCAAAAATTCATAAGCTTTGGTTTTAGGTGCTCCGTAGGGAATGATCAGTTCTACGCCACCTTTGTGATCTACACAAACAGATATGCGCCTGACCCTATGGCTTTCCCTTATAGTTACTCTGATAAGGCTCCCTAAAGTCTTTAATTCTATAAAGGCCATGTTATGTTTAATTTTATCTCAGATGAGCTGACCAAGAGGGCTCCGATGCTTCAGTGGAAGAGTCAATCAACCTTTCATTGTATCCATCAACATCAATGGCGTAAAGCCTGTTGCTCCCGTCTCTATTTTGCCTTCCAAAAATAATAGTTCTGCTATTGGGGGCCCAAGAAGGGCTTTCTTCCAACCAACTGCTGGTAAGTAGCCTTTCATCAGTACCATCAGGCCTCATTATGCCTATATAAAAACTTCCAGATAATATTTTAGTAAACGCAACCCATTGCCCATCAGGAGACCAAACTGGCGTATAATATCGTCCATCTGCGCTACTGATCTTTCTTACATTTCCCCCGTCCCTATCCATTATATAGATTTGAGCTGCTGGGCCACTTCTATCCGAGTTAAACACTATATATTTGCCATCCGGCGAATATGAGGGAGAAGTATCAATCGTACCAACACCATGCGTGAGTTTTTTCTTTGCGCCGTTGGTTAAATGCACTTCATAAATATTCGTTGTACCTTTCCTTGCCAAAGACATGATTGCGTAGTTTCCATCCGGTGCAAAGTGGGGGGCAAACGACATACCAGGCATATCGCCCACCAATTCATGCCTTCCGGTTTCCAGATTCAGAATGTATACTTTTGCTGGCTGATATTTATGCTCAAAACTCATATATATGATCCTGTGAGACTTAGGGTCAAATCTTGGCGATAACACTAACTTTTTTCCATCTGTTAGGAATCTAAGATTGGCACCGTCCTGATCCATTATTGCAAGCCTTTTAGTTTTACGTTTCCCAACACCCTTTTCTGAAACGAACGTAATCATAGAATCAAAATAACCATTAACACCTAAAAATTCTCTGTAAACATTGTTGGCGATCCGATGAGCAACCCTTCTCCAGGAATCTAGGTCGATCTTTAATGTCTTAGCCCTGTTATCAACCAACTTTTCTTTGAAAGGATCCCATAACTTATAGCTAACCTCTATTTTATTTGTCTCCTTGCTAATTTGGACATTAGCAACCACTAACATATTGGCATTAATAGTACGCCAATTTGCGAAGACCGGAGTTTTAATGTTGGATGGAGCTTCTAAAAATGCGTCATTGTCAATAACTCTGAATAACCCTGACTTTTCTAAATCATTGACTAGCACGGTTCTTAGTTTGATCCCATATTGTATAGAATCCAGACTATTACCCTCAAATTCCGCTATAGCAATTGGGAATGGTTCAAAAACACCATCATCTATGTTGACCTCTATTTTTGCATAAGAAGTGCAAGCAATTAAGACGTTAAAAATAACAGCAAGTAAACAAATCAGTATTTTTTTATCCTTCATCTTCTTCCTTGTCCTCTGACGATATTTTAGAGATCGAAACAACTTTTTCATCGTTGTTCAGATCAATGATCTTAACACCTTTGGCATTTCTACCAGTAACTCTAATGCTACTGACATCGGTTCTAATAATCGTGCCTAAATTGGTCATTACCATAATCTGATCATCATCGTTTACAGAAAAAGAAGCGATTACAAAACCATTCCTGTTGCCAACATCTATATTAAGCACGCCCTGGCTATTACGATTTGTTACTCTATACTCATATGCAGATGTTCTTTTTCCAAAGCCATTTTCGGTGACACTAAGAATGAACTGCTCCTCTTGAGCAGCTTTTTGAACGTTAAGTCCGTTCACACTTAAATCCAACTGTTGTTGTCGTTCGTTATTAATTTGCTGTAATGCAAGCTTTAATCTTGTTTGCAAAGGAATTTTCAAATACTCATCTCTTTGTAATATATCAAGCTCTCCGGACATCAATATAGACATAGAAATCACAACATCTGATTCATCGGCTAATTTTACCGCCTTTACTCCATCTGATGATCTGCTTTTAAACACCCTTAAAGCATTGACAGGGAACCTTACAGCTTTCCCTTTCTTTGTTGCAAGCAATATATGCGCATCATCGTTACATGCAGAAACCCCAATAAGGCTGTCGTCCTCTTCAAGGCGAATAGCTATTTTTCCATTTGCTTGGATGTTTAAAAAATCATTTAAGCTGTTTCTTCTGGCGTTTCCTTTTGCAGTTGCAAAAATTATATTAAGCTTGCTCCAATCTTCGGAATTTTCAGGCATTGGCATAATACTTGCAATACTGTCATTCGAATCTAAAGGTAAGAGGTTAACAACAGCCCTTCCTTTTGACTGTGGGCTTGCTATAGGCAACTTATAAACCTTTAATTGGTATACTTTCCCAAACTTGGAGAAAAACAGCAATGGCACATGAGTATTGGTGACAAGCAGCTCGCTGATAATATCATCCTCATACATTGTCATTGCAGACCTTCCTTTCCCTCCACGTTTTTGTGCCCTATAAACACTTAGAGGTACCCTCTTAATGAAGCCAGTTTTAGTCAATGTAACGACCATATCTTCTTTTTGAATTAAGTCTTCATCAGAAACATTCAGGTCTTCATTTTTTATAACCGTCCTTCTTGGAGTAGCAATTTCAGATTTTATATTCAATAACTCTTCTTTGATGAGCGCCATCAATTTTTGGTCCGAAAACAGCAATTCCAAATATTCTTGAATAATCTGCGCTAAATCATTTAGTTCTGAGTCAATCTTTTCTTTCTCCAAAGCGGTCAAACGTTGAAGCCTCATCTCTAAAATCGCTTTAGCTTGTTCTTCTGTCAAGAAACATTTGCCGTTTTCCACTTTATTTCCACGATCCGCCACCAAAGTAAGCAAGGGGACTATCTCCTGCGCCATCCATTCTCGATCCATCAGCGCAATTTTAGCGGATTGAGTGTCAGCAGATGATTTGATCAGCGCTATTATCTCGTCTATATTTGTAACTGCTATTGCAAGACCTATCAACAAATGTGCCCTAGTTCTTGCCTTATTAAGTAAAAATGATGTACGACGTCTAACAATCTCTCTTCTAAACTCTATGAAAAAATTTAGAACGTTCCTTAGCCCCATAATTTGAGGTTTGCCATGGTTTAATGCAAGCATGTTTACGCTGAAGCTGGTTTGCAATTGCGTATTTTGGTATAGTTGATTCAACACCACTTCTGGATTCGCTTCGCGTTTTAGGTCTATAACAACCCTAACCCCCAGTTTGTTTGTCTCATCTCTTATTTCCGAAATTCCTTCTATGATCTTCTCTCTGACAAGATGCTCCATAGCTTTGAGCATTTCTGCTTTATTAACTTGATATGGGATTTCAGTAACAATAATTGATTCTTTGCCAGCCTTTTCCTCAATCTCAACCTTCCCTCTAATAACAATACTGCCTCTACCCCTTAATAACGCGAGTTTTGCGTTCTCACCATTTATTATTTCAGCACCTGTTGGGAAATCAGGTGCAGGAATGAGCTCAACCAGTCGTTGATCTGAAATTTCAGGATCATCCATCAACGCACAACACGCGTCTATTACCTCGCCCAAATTATGTGTCGGAATGCTTGTTGCCATTCCAACTGCTATACCATTTGCCCCGTTAACAAGTAAGTTAGGATACCTAGATGGAAGAACCTTTGGCTCACTTTCAGAACCATCGTAGTTATCTTGAAAATCAACGGTGTCTTTATCGATATCTTGTAGTATAAAGCTGGCGGCCTTCGCCATCCTAACTTCGGTATACCTCATTTGAGCTGGTGAGTCACCATCTATGGAGCCAAAGTTACCTTGCCCATCAATAAGTGGCAACCTCAAAGAAAAATCTTGCGCCATTCTAACCAAAGCAGAATAAATGGAGCTATCGCCGTGCGGATGGTACTTACCCATCACTTCGCCGACAACCCTTGCTGATTTCCTGTATGGTTTGTCATGCAGGTTACCAGTATCGTTCATGGCATATAATATTCTCCTGTGTACAGGCTTCAAACCATCTCGACAATCAGGCAAAGCACGGCTTACAATAACGCTCATAGCGTAATCTAAGTAAGCACTCTGCATCTCATTTTCAATTGATACTGAAACAGTATCTATTTTAGACATCTCTTCTTTCAATTTTGATACGCAAATACAATATTATAATTTAAAAAAACAGCACCAGAAAAAGCACTAACTTTTAATGCAAGTTCACTGATGCCATTTTGCAACTTAAAGAGCTAGGGGTTGGATTAATCTCTCCTAGTTCCAAAGATTCTTAGCAAGAAAAGGAATAGGTTAATAAAATCCATATATAGGTTCAGAGCCCCGTATACAGATATCCTCTGTGCAACGTCGTCTGAGTTTACCCCCACGTTATAGTATATAACTTTCAGCTTCTGTACGTCATATGCTGTGAGTAACGTGAATATCACAACTCCTACATAAGATAAAACATTTCCCAAAGCGGAACTTTGAAAAAATAGATTAGCAAGACTTGCAATAACTAAACCCATCAGTCCCATTATTAGGAATGAACCCATGCCGGACAAGTCTTTTTTTGTGCTATGCCCATAAATTGCCATAGCACCGAAAAGAGAAGCCGTGATAAAGAAAACTTTAGCTATACTTTCCTGAGTATATACATAAAATATGGATGAAAGAGAAACCCCCATCAGTCCCGAAAACACCCATAATGAAACCCTTGCAGATTGCACAGACATTGTCATAATTTTAGCACTCATAAAGAATACCATCCCCAGAGGAGCCAATACCACGACCCACTGAAGCGGTGTTCCAAATAACACTTGCATTAAACTTGGGGACGAAGCAACAAGCATAGAAATAATTGCCGTAATTGCAAGTGCAACCCCCATGTTTTGAAACACTGATATCATATATGTTCTGAGTCCTTCGTCATACCCAGATCTTTGAGTTGTGGTTCCAGCGTAATTTGTATAATCTAACATGATTCTTACATTTTAATTAAAAAGTTAATACTGGCATTGTACAATATAATCAATAGTATTTCAATTGGTAAAAAAAGCATGGTATAAATTCAATATACAGCCTATCTTCATTCTTAAATTGTCTTATATGCTTGAATGGCTTGCATGCGAAAAGCGCAATTTATAGTCTTGGAATTTTATACTGTTTTAACTATGTGATCTTCTATTGAACTTTTTGACCGTTAGCGTCATAAATAGTAAAATTTTCAAAAACATCGCTATCTTTGTGCGAATACATGATTTGTGCAACAATAAAGCCTCTATTATTTGAGAGTGCCCCCTCAACCGGTGTGCCAGCTACTTCCCATAAACCTAATGTCATCACATCTAGAACGCCATGCCCCGCGGCTCTTACATAGTTAGCCCCTGATTTTCTAGCTTTAGCCCTATATATCTCATAATATTTTCCATCGTCAGATGATCTATGCTGAACCAACTGGTTCTGTCGCATCTGTGAAAATTCAGTGCAAAAAGTGAAAAGTGAAAATTTCAAAGTGCGGAAAATCGGGAGTTAAAAATTCTTAATTTTTACTTTTTATTTCAAAAATTAACAGATGCGACAGAACCTATAAAATAAGGCATATTGTAGAAAACACCTTTCTTCATCTTAAAAGATGGAGGGGAATTGCAACCAGATATGCTAAAAATTCAGGGAGTGTTCATAAATAGATAGAAAGAGCTAAAGCTTTGTTAAAAAATAAAACAAGGGATAATCTTAGCATTTCAGAACACTTGCTAAAGCGTTTAGTCTTGCGATTTAATCTAGCAAGCATATCGGTTCTGTCGCATCTGTTAATTTTTGAAATAAAAAGTAAAAATTAAGAATTTTTAACTCCCGATTTTCCGCACTTTGAAATTTTCACTTTTCACTTTTTGCACTGAATTTTCACAGATGCGACAGAACCATTTTATATAAATCTTTATTGTATTTTCTCTGGGTGATTCTGTTCTTTTTAGGAGGAATAACAACTCTCATGCCCAATTCTTGGGCATGGTCAATTATGTAATTAACATCGTACCGGCACCGTCAAGTTAAAAAAGTTGAGGTGCAAAAGGTATTGAGAGAAGAGGGAAAAAATAGTAAATGTGCGCCGGGCATGAGGTAAGAGCAAAGGGTTCAAGTCCCTTATGGGCTGAGATAGAGCGGTCCATTAACTTGACGGTGCCGCTCTGGGTACATTTTGAGGATAACAATAATTTCCTAAGTGAGCAGGGCAATTTTATATCTATCTTTGGCTAACACTCTGCATTATTTTATTCAGATCAAAAACGCATATTCTTTTGCTATCTCCCATAAGTATGAATATCTACCAGACTTGCCAGCGTGCCCTGCGTCCATGTTGGTGATTAGCACGATTATATTATCGTCTGTTTTGTCTGCCCTTAATTTCGCAACCCATTTCGCTGGTTCCCAGTATGTGACTCTTGGGTCACTTAGTCCTGCAGTCACAAATAGATTTGGATACTTTTGCTTTTTTACATTATCGTATGGAGAATATGACTTGATATAATCATAAAATTCCTTCTCCATAGGGTTACCCCATTCTTTAAATTCACCAGGGGTAAGCGGCAAATTAGCATCAAGCATTGTGTTTAAAACATCCACGAATGGGACATGAGCAACCGCATTTTTGAAAAGTTCCGGTTTATCGTTTATGCAGAAACCTATCAACATACCCCCTGCGCTACCTCCTGCAATGGTTATCTCACCCTCTTTGGTGTAGCCTTGCTTGGCTAAATATTCTGCAGAATCAATAAAATCATAGAACGTATTTTTTTTGGTTAAAAATTTTGCTGATTCATACCATTCATACCCTAAGTCGTCTCCACCTCTTATATGCGAGATTGCATAGACAAAACCTCTGTCTAGTAACGAGAATATACTACGCCTAAACATCAGTGGGACAGCATAACCGTACGAACCATATCCGTAAAGATATAGCTGGTTTGTTCCATCCTTTTTAAATTTATCTTTTCTGTAAATCAAAGATATTGGGACTGCTTTTCCATCTCTGGATTTGGCATATAATCTTTCGACTTCGTACTCATCTGAATTAAACCCTGAGGGTATTTCATCAGTTTTTAGTACAAACTCTTCACCACTTTCAAAACAATGTTCTTTTACGATTTTGGGGGTTTTAAGTGAACTATAATGGAATCTGAAGCTCTCAGCTTCATGGGTCGTGAATACAACATCCACATCGTAGCTACTATCAGGAAATGCTAAATTTTTTGATGCGTTACTTCTTAGGTCTACAATCTCCACATCAAACAACCCATTTTTATTGCTTGAACTTGTCACCACCATATGATTTTGGTACAATTTAAAGTCCCTAATATACCGTTCTTTTGCATAGGGGATGAAATCTAGCCACTTTTTGTCTGGGTCGTCCACCGCTGCAATCCTGAAATTTTTTCCCATATCGTTTGTAAGGACGTAGAATTTGCCCTCATGACTGCTAATTGAGTATAAATGCGATTTTTGTCTTGGGGCGAATAACTTTAACGTAAAATCATCTTGCATTAAGTCGATGTAGTAACACTCATTTTCTTCTTTGCTTTGCGTGGTGATGATAAGATAATTGCTATCGGTGGTCTTTTCTATACTAACGCTGTAAGTAGCATCTTTTTCCTCATAAAGCAGTTGATCATTCTTATAATCTGTGCCCAGTGTGTGGTAGTAGACTTTCTTTGCACGCCAATTTTCACTTGCAGGAACATAAAAAAAACCAAGATTATTCTCGTGCCATACTACCTGTCCAAAAGTATTGGGTATTGTTTCTGTCAATAAATTACCTAGTTCTAAATTTTTGATATATATCTCAAACATTTCGTTCCCGAGTTTATCAAGCGCGTAGGTCATAAACTTATGATTTGGGCTAACTTTTATTCCAATGATTTTGCAATAATCAAGGTCGCAAGCCAATTTGTTCTCGTTTAAAATTACCTCTTCATTGGCATCTAAAGATTTATACTTCCTTGCATGTACCCAATATTCCATCCCTTCTTTTATATAAGAATAATAGAAATATTCTCCTTTTTTCACTGGAACTGTGCTGTCGTCTTCTTTTATTCTCCCCTTGATTTCATTATAAATATCTTTTATCAGGGCATCTTTTGATGATAGTACCATTTCTGCATAATCATTCTCTTCTTTTAGGTAATGTAGTATTTCTTCATTTTCAACTTTAGGGTAACCTTCATCTCTAAGCCAGCTATAACAATCGGGGTTTGCATGCTCAGATTTTGTAGATGTTTTTTTTGCGATTGGTGGAATAAGTGGTATATGTGCCGATTTTCTCATAATCCGTGTCATTAGTCTTTTGGGGGATCGTAGCATACATCCCGCCAGGATTCCAAATAATAATAAACACTTAACTTTTATTCCATAATGAAAAAGGCCCCTGCATAGTTGTACTCCGATAACTTGAAAAATTGGCGTCAAAATACTTCGGACTTCGCATTTGGTTACATATAAATAGTACGCTCCTAATGCTCATCACTTGTATTCCTCGCTCTTTTCCAAGTTCTCTGTCGTCTATAAGTTTCGTCAACTCTTGATTTACAAGAGATATACACCTAAAAAACGGTATACTGCTTTTATTTTAGAGCCTTACATTTTATATTGCCGATTAATTGTTTATGATAGACACCTTGAACAAAGAGCTATTAATTATTCCGGTTCTGTCGCATCTGTTAATTTTTGAAATAAAAAGTAAAAATTAAGAATTTTTAACTCCCGATTTTCCGCACTTTGAAATTTTCACTTTTCACTTTTTGCACTGAATTTTCACAGATGCGACAGAACCGCAAAAATACATGGAATACAAAATAATTTTTCAGTATACTCTTTCACAATAACTTTAAGACAAAAAAACTCTTATAGGGAATATTAAACATTTTTTAGGTTAAGTATGAATAAATTGCTTTTTACTACTGCTCTGTGCCTAACATTGGTGCTAAATTTTAATGTATCTGCATGTGACAAACATAAAAATACTGCCCAAAATGGGGCAACTGCAACATCATCTGATCAAACTGCTGATTGTGATAATAAAAAGTTTGATTATACAAAGATAGTGAAAGACTTGTCCGAAGAAGTCAAAAAAGAAGTTGATGCTTATTATGAAAAAACCGGAAAAGCGTATGATGAATTAAGCGACGATGCTAAGAAAGCCGTAAAAAAAATATCTGCATATAAAAATAAAGTCTTTTCAAAAAAAGCTAAACCGTCTGCAAAAACCATAGATGAAGGAAAACAGACTGCTAATAGCTAATTGGAAAACTTATATCCAAGACTTAACGACTGTAAAAAACAAGATAGAGCAGGTCAATAATCTACTGTTAGGGGCACATGGAGTTGTCATATGCCCCCCATCTATTTTTCTGCATGTACTTGTTGATGGGATAAAAAATCCCAACATCAAAGTAGGCGCTCAGGATATATCCACATCGGAATCAGGCACTGGCGAGATTACGGCTTCAATGCAAAAAGGTATTGGATGTAGCTATGCTATAATAGGCCATTCTGAAGTGCGTGAACGCTATGGAGAGAATAATGACGAAGTTGCCATAAAAGTTGATATTGCCTTAAAATATGGTATGGTTCCTGTTATATGCATTGGGGAAAATATAGAGGTTAGGAACAGTGGTGACCATCTTAAGTTTTTGATCGATCAATTGATTGAGTCTTTGCCACAGGGAGCAGAGCAAAAGTTCATCATCGCATACGAGCCTATTTGGTCAATTGGCACTGGGATTATACCTACGCCACATCAAATCGAAGAAGTTATCTCAACTTTAAAAGTGATTCCCGGGCTTAAAAAACATCAATTTCTTTATGGTGGTTCAGTTAATGAATCTAATATCTATGACATAAGTAAAATAAAAGTTTTAGATGGCGTTCTGGTAGGGGCTGCCAGTACTAACATTGCTAAGTTAGCTAAAATTTATCAGGTATTGAATGCACTTTAATCATTTTGCACCCCGTAAAACGGCACCGTCAAGTTAAAAAAGTTGAGGTGCAAAAGGTATGGTTCTGTCGCATCTGTTGAAACACATAAGAATTTTTGATATTCTGAAAGAAATAGTTGCTGGTAATAATGTTTAAAGTAGACCCAAAATTAATGAAGTATTTTAAGAACCATGAATATGGCGCAGAAATCATTATGGTATCGCTGTATATGAAAGGAAGATATGGTTCTGTCGCATCTGTGAAAATTCAGTGCAAAAAGTGAAAAGTGAAAATTTCAAAGTGCGGAAAATCGGGAGTTAAAAATTCTTAATTTTTACTTTTTATTTCAAAAATTAACAGATGCGACAGAACCAAATATACAAATAATTTGAAAGTTTTTGCATCATATTACAGATGCGACAGAGCCGGAAATTTGCTCAAAACTCTTAGAACCCTGGCCAACACTTCTTCTTTCTGTATAATCTCCATAGTTTCATATATAGGTGGGGAATTAAAAGTGCCCAGAACTGTAGATCTTAATACCTTCATAATCACTACTGGTTTAAGACCTCGCTCAGCCGCAAAATCGTTGCACATTCTCTTTAAGCTTTCTGCTCTCCATTCCTCACATTCTTGCAGCATAGCATACAGGTCTTTTAAAAGAACTATACTGCTGCTCTCTGCCAAAATCTCTTTAGCTTTTTCATCTGCTGGCTCAACAACTGAAATAAAAACCAGTGCAAGTTCAGCGATTTCATTGATTGTTTCCCCTCTGGTTTTAATCAATTGGATTGCGTTTTTTATTCTTGCTTCGCATTTGGCGTTTGGTAGTTTATTTCCCAACTTCTCAATCACTAACTTAAAAATCACATCGTCTGCTTGTGACTGAATATAATGCTGGTTTAGATGATTTAGCTTGGCTGTATCAAACCTAGCAGGAGATTTGCTTATGTCTTTTAGATCAAAAATCTTAATTGCATCATAAATGCTGACTATCTCATAATCTCCATGCCCCCAACCTAAACGAAGCAGATAATTAAACAACGCTTCTGGCAAATAACCATTTTTTTGATACTCTTCCAAACCCAACGCACCGTCTCTTTTGGACATTTTGCTCCCATCAGCTCCGTGAATTAATGGGATATGAGCATAATTTGGCTCTTGCCAATTAAGGGCCTTTAAAATTTGCAACTGCCTGAAGGTATTGGTAAGGTGGTCATTACCTCTTATAACATGGCTAATTTGCATATCATAATCATCCACAACACAAGAAAGTAAATATGTAGGTGTGCCATCAGACCTTAGCAACACCATATCATCTAACTCCGAATTTTTCACCTCTATTTCTCCTAAGATAATGTCATTAATCTTAGTTGTAGCCTCGTTGTTAATTTTAAGCCTAACAACTGGCAAACCTATCCCAGGGGGCCTATCCCCACTCCTCCATTTGCTTATGAACTTCTTGCCCTGATTACTGGCTTTAAAGGCTTGTATTTCTTCTAACGATTCATAACAATAGTAGGCTTTTCCTTTTCGGAGCAAAATCTCCGCTACTTCTTTGTGTCGTTTAATATGTTTTGATTGAAAAAAAATATCACCGTCCCAGTCTAACCCCAACCATCTCAACCCCCATTTAATTGATTCAAAATATTCTACTTTCGACCTTTCTTTATCTGTATCTTCTATTCTCAAATAAAATTGTCCTTTATTTTTTTTGGCAAACAACCAATTGAATATAGCAGTCCTAGCTGTTCCTATATGAATTAGCCCTGTTGGGCTTGGTGCAAATCTCACTTTAATGCTCATGACTTTAGTAAGGTGTTGAATAAAATTTAGGATCTTGCACAGAAAACAGTTTGCTATCTATCTGTGTATCATATTTCATCTCGTAGAATGATAAGTGGTAAGACTCTTGTGACTGATTTTTAAATATTACTTCTTTGAGCGTCAACGGGTTTGCATCAAAAATCACCTCTATATCAGTATCAATGTTATTGTGATGCTTGAAAAGGTGCATATGGATTATGCCCTTATCAAGGGTTATTTTCTTCACATCACTTGCCAAGCTGATATTTTTACTCGAGAGTAGTTTGAAGAAATAATTATCTTCTTTCGTATATGATGCTTCTTCTAATTCATGCTCGTAGTGCATTACAATGTCTTTGTTCAAAACAATTGTCACTTCTTTTGGTTTTAGGTAATCGAAACGTAATTTACCAGGTTTAGATACATATAATGTTCCGGTTTTAACATCATCACCATCGGAAGTCACCTGTTTAAATTTTGCAGTTACGGTTTGAAAACTGTTTAAGTAAATTTCTATGTCTGCAATGCTAGACGATTGTTTGGTTGAAGACGCATGTAACGTTAAGCAAAGTCCAAACAAAAACAACGAGGATAAAATGAAAATTTTCTTTGAAATCATGACCTATGCAATACTGTTAGTTACAACACTTATAACTTATGCTAAAAGTATTATAAAGCTAATAATTGTCTAAATGCACAATAAAATTGTGTTTTGTTAAAAATGGAAAGTTTAAGTGTAGTACAGATTGCCAAACAGGTGATCAAAGATGAAATCGCAGGCCTTAATGATTTATATAATTTTATTGACGAAGACTTTCAAAAAATCGTACAGAAGATTATGGACAGCACTGGTAGGTTGGTGTTCAGCGGCATGGGGAAAAGTGGTTATGTTGCACGTAAAATCTCCGCAACACTTTCGTCTATTGGGGTGGCATCATTTTTTATCCATCCGGCTGAGGCTGGACATGGAGATTTGGGTATGATCGCAAAAGATGATGTGGTGGTTCTGATGTCCAATTCGGGAGACACTTTTGAATTAAACACAATTATAGACTATTGCAAAAGATTTAATATTTTTATTATCGGAGTCACAAGAAAAAAAGATTCTATGTTAAGTAAAATATCAGACTTACCTATTGTTTTGCCGAATAGCAAAGAAGCTTCAGACATAGGCATGCCATCAACTTCAGTCATAGTGATGATTGCTTTTTGGGACGCAGTTACTATAGCTCTGCAGAAACTGAGCAAATTCTCTCAAGAAGAATTCAAGATTTTGCATCCTGGTGGGAAGATAGGAGCTAAGTTACTTAAGGTTTCGAAGATAATGCATAAAAAAGAGTTCTTACCAATTGTTTACATCGATGCAAAGGGAGCGGAAGTGGTACTAGAAATGACCCAAAAAGGTTTTGGATGCACCGCTGTTCTGGATAGAGAGAACAAGTTGGTTGGGATAATTACAGATGGTGACCTCAGAAGGCATATGGACATGGATTTCAAAAAAGTAGCTGCAAGTGAGATGATGAACAAAAGGCCAATAACGGTTAAAAAAAGTGCTTTTGCATCGGAAGTTATGTATATCATGAATGCAAATAAAATAACTCAAATTTTCGTAATGGAAGAAGATGAGGTTGTTGGCATCGTACATATGCATGATTTAGTTAGAGCTGGTATTGCATAACATGAGAAAAATCAAAGTAAAAATACTTCATCTTGGGTTTATTTCCGTACTATTCATCATGGTTATCGCGTTAGTGACAAATTATTATATAAACTCCTTGGAAAAAGAGAATTTGGTCCAAAACATAAAGAGTGAACCAGATAATTTAAAGCTCAGTTATGATAACTCAATAGTGACGCCGCAATATTATAATTACAATGCAAAAAAACAAAGATTCTTCATACGAGCAGACTCCGCTCATAAAAAACGTGAATTAGTTGATCTAGAGAGAGTATCTGGCAGCATAGAGGTGTTGAATGGAATGAGGTTAGATTACCTTGCCCAATATGGCACAATTAACATAGCAACTAAACAGGTTGCTCTGAATGGTAGCATCAGTCTAAAAACTAATGATGTAGGAGAGCTCTATGCGACCGATTTGCTAATAAATTATGGACAGCATAATATCTCATCCAATACAAAAATCAAAATAGTATACAAAAACATCGACCTCACAGCTCAAAGTTTTAACACCAATGAGAAGAGGATTATAAGCTTTTCTGGCCCTATAAAATTGCAAATCAAGAGCTAACTCGGTAACTACCTTATTCTTAGACCGAGTTTTAATTTCTGGGCGTTAACTGAGTTGGATATATTAGATTTTGAGTTTCCTTCATCCGCCCTTCTTTTTTTGATTGGTCCTCTATTATTTTTACTTCCCGTTTTACGTTTAGGAGCCTGATTGTGTTGTGCTTTCTCTATTTTACTGCTCTTCGCTTGAGCAGCTCTTACCAACTCTTCCTCCCTTCTTTGGGTTCTTAGCTCGGCATTTGTTTTTGCTTGCTCACGCAATACTACGTGCTCTTCAGATACTATACCGCACTCCTCTCCGTTTAAATCATACCTTGGAGTACCAGCAATATGAAGATCAACATATCGTTTTTCCGTACAATAAGATTGAAAAAATTTCCGTAACCTCTTTTTATCTATCTTGTCTCCCATATCTGCCAAAATATCTTGTGACACTCCCACTTTCAACAACAAAGGGCTGTTTTTTTTAAACAGCTTTGGATACTTTTCAGCCAGCATAGAAAATACCTCTTCATACTCTTCCTTTAAGAAGGAAATTTCTTTCTTATTATTCATTTTCACCTATTTTTTAATTGTCGTAACCAGCGCACGAAACCACTCTTATACCTCGTTTACTTTATCGAGATGTCAAAGAAGACCAGCTCTTAAAATACATAGCTCTCTAACTCTTGTCCCGTATCATATAACATAGTTCTAACATATTCAATACTGGGAGTGTTGCAAGATGGAATAAAGAAAGGTATAGTGGAGTGGATTACAGAATAAAGAAGAGAAAAATGGGTTCTGTCGCATCTGTTAATTTTTGAAATAAAAAGTAAAAATTAAGAATTTTTAACTCCCGATTTTCCGCACTTTGAAATTTTCACTTTTCACTTTTTGCACTGAATTTTCACAGATGCGACAGAACCATTATTCCTGTTAGTGTATTTAATCTTGATTTCTTGAGTGAAAAATGTTCTGATAAAGACCGAGTCAAGTCCATTACTTTCTTCTATATTCTAAAAACTTGAAAGTACGTGAACCTTCGCTCTTTTGCAATGCTATATTTTTGTTTTTGTCCAGTGCTGAGATGCTTGAATATACTAAATACATCAGAAACAGTAAAGAACCGCCCAAGCAGCTAGTTGTCATGCTCCATGGATATGGCTCTAATAAAAACGACCTTATCACCTTAGCCCCAGAGTTGTCTGAATATGCGCCTAGTGCTTTGTTCATATCACCTGGTGCCCCATTTCAAATGGAGGGATATATGAGGGAAGACTGCAGGCAATGGTTTAGTCTGAACGACAGGTCTAAAGAAGCTCTTTTAAAAGAGATGGCTACAGTTGAAAAAATAATTTTAAATTTTATTTCTGAACAACTAAAGGAGCATGATTTAAATGAGGATAATCTATGTCTTCTTGGTTTTTCACAGGGAACTATGCTTTCATTGTACCTTGTATTGGAAGGATTGATCAAGCCGAAAATTGTTTTGGGGTATTCCGGCAGAACTATGCAAAATAATTGGAAATGTCAGGGCAACCCAAAATCAACTAAAATTATGTTGATCCACGGCAAAGAAGATGCAATTATTCCTATTGAAGACATGAAAACGACAGATCAAATTCTGCAAAAGCACGGGTTTCAAACGCAAACCCACAGCATCAGATACCTTGCCCATGGGATAGATAAAGATGGCATCAATTTTGGCGGCATTTTTTTACGGGATAATTTTTTAACTCTTGAGGTGTAGAGTTGGAGTTCAACACAAGAAGAAAATCCAGTATTTGGGGTTCAGTTGATTTGGTGGCTTTGGCTAATATTGTTTTTATAATGCTTTTAGGAATATTACTACTTGCCTCGGCAGGGGCTGGTGTTGCAGAAAAACTGAAGTTACCAAGTTATTACTTTTTTAAAAAACAACTTGTCTTTTTGGTTTTAGGGATGGGTATAATTTTATTCCTAATATCTTTGAGCGAAAAATCTATCAGGAGAATAGTGTTGCTAGGTTTTATTTCCACAACAGCTTTGCTAGTATTGGTGATATTTTTTGGTGACGCGACTAAAGGAGCAAAAAGGTGGTTGAACGTTTTTGGATTTTCGTTACAACCATCTGAATTTTTGAAACCATTCTACACATGTTTTTTAGCAATCATCCTTTCACATGCAAATGCTAAAGTTAACCTAAAAACTTTTAGCATATGCATCTTTTTTAATATAATAGTCGCAGGTTTGTTATTGCTACAGCCGGACTTTGGTATGACCGTTGTAAACACCATGGCAACATTCGCTTTGCTGTTCATAGCTGGCATAAAACTCTCCTGGGTGCTTGTGATGTTTGTTTTTTTTATATGCTCTGTATACGTTGCTTACCTGTGTTTTCCTCATGTTGCAAGTAGGGTGAATAAATTTATAAATCCCGTGGATTCATCAAATTATCAGGTGCAAAAGTCTTTATCTTCTTATCTAGATGGTGGGTTGTTTGGCAAAGGTCCTGGCGAGGGAACCATAAAATATAATTTGCCTGATGCTCATACAGACTTTATATTTGCAGTTGGTGCTGAGGAATTTGGTGTGATTTTCTGCCTTTTAATTATGCTGACTTTTGCCATTTTTATTTTAAGAGGGTTTTGGGGATTAACAAAACTAACAAATTTATTTCATATATACGCTTCTTTTGGAATATTACTTCACTTTGCTATGCAATTTTTGTTCAATATAGGAGTAACATTAAATTTGTTCCCAACAAAGGGGATGACACTTCCATTTATCAGTTATGGAGGCTCATCAATGATAGCATTTTCAATTGCTGCAGGGATTTATTTAAATTTAAGCAGTAAAAAGCATGTTGCTAACTCAGTCGTTGCCAAGAAATTTGTTTTCATCCAAGATAAATACTAGCATTCCTAAATAGGGGGTTTCGCTTTCATACCTCTGATAAATTAAGCATTGGCTACGACATAACAATTTGGAGTTTCGTAGAGTTTTATTTTTACGCACTTCACTTTGTTATTTGCGAAGATGAGGGGGCAGACGTGGTTTAATAGATAATACGCCATATTTTCTGCTGTTGGATTTGCATCCATGTAAAATATCTCTTGTCCGGTGATGCTTTCTATTTTTTGCCCTAAGATTTCATCTTCTACACTTAGAATCACGTTGTGATCCCAATTTTGATTAAGCCAGCTATTGAATTGCTCTTTTATGACAGCGAAATCTATGACCATACCTAATTCATCTAGTTCTTCAGATTCAAATGTTGCTTCAACGGTGTATCTATGTCCGTGTAACATCTTACAGTTCCCTTTGTGACCAATAATTCTATGAGCGGAATCAAAACTTAATATTTGTGTGCAGCGTATCATCAAAAAACTTGAATTAATCTTTTACAAGCGGTAATCATATACAAATAAGTCTCCTATTACAATAATTCTGAATGTCTTTAATAAATCAAATAGCTCCTGTATTAGAGATATATTTAGCCAATCCAAGAGGGTTTTGTGCAGGAGTGGAAAGAGCAGTCAAAATTGTGGAATTAGCACTAAAAAAGTATGGAGCACCAATTTACGTGCGACACGAAATAGTTCATAATAAATATGTGGTTGAGCAGCTTCAAGATGCAGGAGCTATTTTCGTTGAAGAGGTAGATGAAATACCAAACGGTGCAGTTGCAATTTTCTCAGCACATGGTGTGAGCAAAAAGGTTGAAGATCGTGCAAAATTTTTGGACTTACATGTAATTGACGCAACCTGTCCATTGGTAACAAAAGTGCATTTACAAGCGCAAAAATTTGAAAGAGAGGGGAGTAAAATTGTTTTAATTGGACATGCAAAGCATCCGGAAATTGAGGGAACTAGCGGGAGAGTAAAACAAGAAGTTTTCATTGTTAGCGATGTTGATGATGTGGAGAAAATACCCTTCTCGCGTAGTGACAACATAGCATATGTTACTCAAACAACCCTAAGTCTTGACGATACCAAAAACATAATAGAACAGTTAAAAACCAAATATCCAAAGGTTAAAGGTCCCGAACTGAATAACATTTGCTTTGCCACCCAAAACAGACAAGAAGCTGTCAAGAATCTGGCCAAAATAGTTGATACTATCTTTGTAATCGGTGCTAAAAATAGTTCAAACTCAAATAGATTACGTGATATAGCCGAGTCTTGCGGAGTTCAAGCATATCTGCTTAATGACGAAAGCGAAGTGGATCATAATATACTTAAAAACACAAATAGATTAGGTATAACAGCAGGGGCCTCTGCCCCTGAGATATTAGTTGGTAATTTGATCCAAAAAATTGCACAGAGTAGAAGAATTGAGGTGAAAAATGTGGATGGGATAATAGAGACGGTAAAATTTAAAATTCCAAATTTGTTGAAAGATGCAGATGTATAAATTATATCACCATCCTGCTTGCCCATTTTCAAGAAAGGTGCGTATTATATTGAACGAGGTAAAGGCCAAGCATACATTGCACGAGGTGAAGTTTTGGGTTGCTAACGATGAGTTAGTAAAATTGAATCCTGCTGGTAACGTACCTATTCTTGTTGATAAAAACTACCATGTAATTTATGGCAATTATGCTATAAATGAGTATCTTATGGAAGAATATCCCATGTTTTCTTTGCAAAACAAGTCAGTAGTTGAAAAGACAGACTATAGAATGGCTATGGATTGGTGCGAAAATGTTTTTTTTACAGAGGTGACGAAACCAATTTTTGAAGAAAAAATATTAAACTTTTTGGACAGAAGTTCATCCCCTCCTGATTCAGGAAAAATCAGGCAGGCTAACAGGAATTTGGTTAAACACATTGACTATTTACAAGCTTTACTTGGAGATGACTATTACTTGTTTGATCACAAACTAACTTTAGCTGACATTGTTTTTGCTTCACAAATTTCCATTTTAGATTATGTCGATTCGTTCAATTGGAAGCAAAGCAAAGAGGTGAAGATGTGGTATTCATTGGTGAAGTCAAGGCCGAGCTTTCAGAATATTTTGCAAGATAGAATTGCCAACTTAAATCCTCCCAAACACTATAGCGACCCAGATTTTTAGTCGAGAGGCTATTTAGTGGTTCTGTCGCATCTGTTAATTTTTGAAATAAAAAGTAAAAATTAAGAATTTTTAACTCCCGATTTTCCGCACTTTGAAATTTTCACTTTTCACTTTTTGCACTGAATTTTCACAGATGCGACAGAACCAAAAAAATCAACACACTCCAGTCGCTTATTAATAGCTGTAGCATTGCACAGTGGTGAACTGAGACGTGTTTTTAGCAACCGGCTTCCTGCCGAAGTGATGGTCTTGTCTATGGTCTTCAGCAAAGTAAATTTTTTATTTTCACCAATGCTGGTTTCAAGCTCTAAATTCTTTCTTGTAGCCGCATCTATTTCCATAAAAAGTGTTTTATCAACATTTTTTAAGGCCTTTACCTTTGGCAAATTGTTTTTCTGAGTATGTATGACATATTCTATTAGCGCGCCTGCAGCTATTGTTTGCACCTGGTTGAATTCCCCAAGCCCCTCTATAGAACTGATTTTATAATACTCCTTAAGTTTGTTATAACAACTTTGATAATCAAATACGTTGTTACTTCTTGGTGTAAAATTGGCCTGAATATTCAGAAACTTATTCGCATTCATATACTTTTGCGAAACTATTATTTCTTTTGGGTTTAATCTTGATATCTCATTTATAACGCTTGATTCACCGCAGTTACTTGTAAAAAATTCCCCTGTTGTTAATTCAATCCAAGCGACCGCATAAGTTCCCTTATGTTCAGCTATCGCCATCAAATAATTCATACTTTTTGGGTCAAGTAAATTATCTTCCATTAATGTCCCAGGAGTAATAATCTGCACCACTTCTCTTATAACTACCGCTTTATAGCCTCTTTTTTTTGCCTCCTCTGGTGATTCTAATTGTTCACATATAGCAATGCTATACCCACTTTTGAGAAGCCTATTGATATAATGTGCAGCGCTGTGGTGCGGCACTCCACACATTGGAGTGTTCTCCCCATTCTGTGCACCTCTTTTTGTGAGGACTATGTCCAATATTTGCGAAGCTATCTTGGCATCTTCAAAAAATAATTCATAAAAATCTCCAAGTCTATAAAACAACAGATACTCACTGTGAGCAGATTTAATGCTCATATATTGTTGCATCATTGGTGTTAAGTTAACACCTGGATTAGAGTTATGTTGTGTTGCCATAAAACCTATACGTAATAAATTTCCTGCATAAGCCAAAGTCTTTTGCTCAATTGTGTCATCAAGTCAGTACTTAAGTATCACGTACCACTCTTTCTCAGCCTTCACTACGTAGTTTCTAAGTTTACAGAAAGTATAATACATATACAGAATTTGAACGTCAAAGCACTGCAAGTATCCTTAAAATAACAAACATTTCAAGCATATCCACTTAAACTTTGTAATATCATACCACATTAAAAGCAACGCAAACATTATGCTCTAGATAATGTCGTCATGAGATTTTAAGCCAAAGAGATAAACATCTAATCTGAATTGCGGCAAGGAAAGAAGCTGAATTTTTAGCATATCTGGTTGCAATTCCCCTCCATCTTTTAAGATGAAGAAAGGTGTTTTCTACAATATGCCTTATTTTATATAAATCTTTATTGTATTTTCTCTGGGTGATTCTGTTCTTTTTAGGAGGAATAACAACTCTCATGCCCAATTCTTGGGCATGGTCAATTATGTAATTAACATCGTACCCTCTGTCGGCTAGTAAGTACTCAGCTTTCATCTCTTCAATAAGATTAACAGCCTGCTTGCAATCAGCTTCTGAGCCTTTTGTGATAATAACTTTGAGTGGCATACCATGTGAATCCACGGCAAGGTGAATCTTTGTATTGAGCCCCCTTTTGTACGACTCATATCTTGATTGCCGCCTTTTGCACCTGAAGCATGTGGATGCACTTTACTATGACTTGCGTCTATCATTAACCATTCCATATCAGGTTCTTTCACAAATATCTCCAATAAAGCCTCCCATATCCTTTTGTCTCTCCATCTGCAAAATCTTTTATGTGTATTTTTCCATCCTCCATATTCTGAAGGCAAATCTCTCCAGGGAGAACCTGTTCTTAATATCCAAAATACTGCGTTAATGAATCTTCTGTTATTATGTGCCAAACCTCCCCACGTACCCTCCCTTCCTGGCAAATGATCCTTTATCAAATCCCACATATTATCTGTTATATCATGCCTATGTAGCCCTAAATCCATTTTTACTCCTGATTTATCTTTTCTTTCATATTATACCACAAATCTCATGACGACACTATCTAATAAATAAAGTCTTTTAAAATTGGCGTCATCACATTTTGGAATAGACCTCTGATAAATTAAACGTTAGCAAAATTTATTAGAGGTCTATAAAACATTTTTGTTCTCGACTTATGGATAAAAAACTCCGGCACCGTCAAGTTAAAAAAGTTGAGGTGCAAAAGGTATTGAGAGAAGAGGGAAAAAATAGTAAATTGGAGCAAAATAAAAAATAATAGAAAAACAATGGAAGAAAGAGCGAGCAGATACAGATATCCAATGGTGATAATAGGACATGCAGTTTGGTTGTACCACAGATTTAATTTGAGTTATAGAGACGTAGCAGAAGAGTTGTTATAAAGGGGTATAGAAGTAAGCCATGAAACGATAAGAGCATGGTGTATTAAATTTGGAAAAAGGTTTTTAGATATAATCAAGAAGAAGTAGAGGAAAGCAAAGGATAAATGGCATTTGGATGAGATGAGCATTAAAATTAACGGTAAATATTTTATTTTGTGGAGAGCTGTAGATGAAGATGGATATGAGATAGATGTCTTCCTACAGACCAGACGTAATAAAAAGTCTGCGATAAGGTTTTTATCAAGATTATTACAATCAAATCCAGTACCCAGAGTAATCGTGACAGATAAATTAAAAAGCTATACCAAACCTATAAAAGAAATGTGCCCTAAAACAGAGCATAGGCGCCATAAAGGATTAAATAATAGGGTTGAAAATGCACACCAACCAACACGCAGGAAAGAGAAATGCCTAATAAAATTCAAATCTCCTTCTGGGGTACAGCAAACTCTTTCTTTGATGGGAAAAATAAGGAACATATTTTCAGTAGATGTGGGCAGGTATATTAACAGTTCTAGCAAGCAAAAAGAAATGTTTTTTGAAGCTAAATCTATTTGGGATCACGCCGCTCAATCCATAGCTGCTGCATAATTTTCAAAAAGATGCTCTGTCACGCCCTTACCTCCATTAACTTGACGGTGCCATTTTAACAGACTATACTCAACGTAAAGTTGTTTCAAACCCTTTTTCATGATTTTGATAAAATAAATGGTTTTATCAAATAAAGCTTTGATGCTACAATTGAACGAACGACACAATAAGAGGCTTAATGAAAGGCAAGACACTAATAAATTACTCATCACTTATCAGTGATTCGATGTATTATATTGTGAGGGAAGCACTAAGAATAGTGGAAAACCATGGTTTATCCGGAAATCACCATTTTTATATCACTTGCCAAACAAACTATGCAGGCGTTGAAATTCCAATTAAATTAAAAACCTTGTATCCAGAAGAAATAACAATCGTTATTCAACATGATTTTAGAAATTTAACTGTGTTTGAGGATTATTTCCAGATAGAGTTAAGTTTTGGTGGCAAGTATTCAAAACTTGTCATTCCATTTAAGGCTATCATATCTTTTGCAGATCCATCTGAGATGTTTTTACTGGAATTTAATCAGGAGACAAGTGATAATGAAGTACAAGAGCATGCTGATCATGATTCGTCAATTTCCTTAAAAGAAAATCACACTATTAATAATATAATTTCTTTAGATCAACTTCGTAAATCCAAGAAGTAGGAGAAAAATGTTTTCGCCCTCATATATAGTCTCTCCGTCAAAAAATGAATTTTTAAAAAGAGAAAGATTTAGTTTTTTGGGTGGTAGGTTAATTTTTTCTGATTTTTAAAGCAGGGATCAATCTTTTTCTAAAAAATTGATCCATTTCAAAGGGTAAAGCAAATTTTTGGTATAGGGCTTGGTTTAGCATTCATGCATTTCTTCTAAAGCTGGCGATCCTTGCGGATGGTTAGCTTGTGGCTGCTAGATGATTAGCTATACAGCGTAAGTTCAACCCAATCGTAGAGATAAAGGGATTGATGATATCTCCGATCTTACCCTTCAAATAGTTTCTGCCCATGGCAAAAATTCTTTAAATGACCAATGATTAGCTCTATAGCGTTCCTGCGCTTCATCATTGATTTATCTTTCTTTGATAAAGCTTTTTTCGTCTTAGGTATATACTCCGATAACTTTAAAAATTGGCGTCAAAATACTTCGGACTTCGCATTTCGTCACGTACTTTTGTACGCTCCTCATGCTCATCACTCGTATTCTTTGCTCTTTTCCAAGTTCTCTGTCGTCTATAAATTTCATCGGCACCGTCAAGTTAATGGAGGTAAGGGCGTGACAGAGCATCTTTTTGAAAATTATGCAGCAGCTATGGATTGAGCGGCGTGATCCCAAATAGATTTAGCTTCGAAAAACATTTCTTTTTGCTTGCTAGAACTGTTAATATACCTGCCCACATCTACTGAAAATATGTTCCTTATTTTTCCCATCAAAGAAAGAGTTTGCTGTACCCCAGAAGGAGATTTGAATTTTATTAGGCATTTCTCTTTCCTGCGTGTTGGTTGGTGTGCATTTTCAACCCTATTATTTAATCCTTTATGGCGCCTATGCTCTGTTTTAGGGCACATTTCTTTTATAGGTTTGGTATAGCTTTTTAATTTATCTGTCACGATTACTCTGGGTACTGGATTTGATTGTAATAATCTTGATAAAAACCTTATCGCAGACTTTTTATTACGTCTGGTCTGTAGGAAGACATCTATCTCATATCCATCTTCATCTACAGCTCTCCACAAAATAAAATATTTACCGTTAATTTTAATGCTCATCTCATCCAAATGCCATTTATCCTTTACTTTCCTCTGCTTCTTCTTGATTATATCTAAAAACCTTTTTCCAAATTTAATACACCATGCTCTTATCGTTTCATGGCTTACTTCTATACCCCTTTATAACAACTCTTCTGCTACGTCTCTATAACTCAAATTAAATCTGTGGTACAACCAAACTGCATGTCCTATTATCACCATTGGATATCTGTATCTGCTCGCTCTTTCTTCCATTGTTTTTCTATTATTTTTTATTTTGCTCCAATTTACTATTTTTTCCCTCTTCTCTCAATACCTTTTGCACCTCAACTTTTTTAACTTGACGGTGCCGGGAGAACCTGTTCTTAATATCCAAAATACTGCGTTAATGAATCTTCTGTTATTATGTGCCAAACCTCCCCACGTACCTTCCCTTCCTGGTAAATGATCCTTTATCAAATCCCACATATTATCTGTTATATCATGCCTATGTAGCCCTAAATCCATTTTTACTCCTGATTTATCTTTTCTTTCATATTATACCACAAATCTCATGACGACACTATCTAGGCTAACTTCAAAAATTGTCCTCAGTTTGTTACCTAGCTATCCTAATAATCCAGATTAGCAACCTTAAGAGCGTTGGTTTGAATAAACTCTCTTCTAGGCTCAACCACGTCCCCCATAAGCGTTGAAAACACCTCTTCAGCCGCACTGATGTCGTCAACTTTAACCTGTAACAATGTCCTATTGGCAGGGTCAAGTGTTGTGCTCCATAGCTGATCTGGATTCATTTCGCCCAGCCCTTTAAATCTCTGGATATAAAGACCTTTTTTAGCACTATTAAATAGTTTATCTATCAATTCCAATATGGTGCTGTATTCAAATTTTTCTTCTTTATAATAGATTTCTCCTTTCGTAACGAACATATCTAGGTTGTTTGCCAATTTATTGAGCGATTCCTTGTTTTTTTCAGAAAAGAAGTTTTTACAAATTTTATAGCTCTCCCTGACACCTTTTTCCAGTTTTATCAACTCCAATTCATCGTCAATGGCTTTAGATTCCCAATCTACGACACTGTCAACAAAATATCGGTTTAAATAGGATATTATGCTCTCTGTATCATGCTTCTGTTCTGTATCCTTGAAAAAACCTGTGAATAATAAACTCTCTAGGATATAGCCAGGTATCTGCTTGGTGTAAGCCTTAATAATGTTTGAGAAGGTTATCAACTGATTAATGGCGTCCTTTGTTTCAATCTCTGATACCTCTGATTTATCTAATCTCACGATGGTATTTTTCTGTATAATCTCTTTCAAATATTTATAAAGTTCAGACTCATCTTTCAGATATGTATCAGACTGTCCCCTTTTTACTTTATACAATGGTGGTTGAGCAATATACAAATAACCATTTTCTATCAGCGCTGGCATATACCTGAAGAAAAAGGTTAATAGTAAAGTCCTGATATGTGCCCCATCCACGTCAGCATCAGTCATTATGATAATTTTATGATACCGTAACTTGGTTAAATCAAATTCTTTGTCTTCAAGACTGATCCCAAGGGCGGTAATCAGTGTGCCTATCTCAGCAGAGTTCAACATCTTGTCAAACCTTGCTCTCTCGACGTTCAATATTTTACCTTTTAGTGGTAAGATGGCTTGAGTCTTTCTATCACGTCCTTGTTTTGCAGAACCACCAGCAGAATCTCCCTCAACCAAAAAAAGTTCTGATTTAGCTGGGTCCTTCTCTTGGCAATTCGCAAGTTTTCCTGGCAATGTCGATATTTGCATGCCAGTTTGTTTGCGCGAAAGGTCGCGAGCTTTCCTTGCAGCCTCGCGTGCTATCGCAGATTCAGCCATCCTGCTGACAACTACTTTGGCTTCTTTTGGGTTAGTCTCAAGCCATTTTGCAAGCTCTTCCGACACTATAGATTCCACGACTGCACGTACTTCGCTGCTGATCAGTTTATCTTTGGTTTGAGAAGAAAATTTAGGATCCGGAACACGCACAGATATAATCGATGTTAAACCTTCCCTCATATCTTCTGGAGTTAGTTTTATCTTCTGCTTTTTTTGCAACTGATTGGTTTCGGCGTAGTTATTTATCACTCTGGTTAAGGCGCCTCTAAAGCCTGTCAAATGAGTTCCACCATCTCTTTGTCTGATGTTATTGGTGAATGTCAAAGTGTTTTCGTGATAACTATTATTCCACTGGAATGCAACGTCGGCATATATGCCGTTTTGCTCGCCAGTAATCCTAATTACTTTGTTTATCGCTTGTTTCGCTCTGTCTAGATACTTTACAAAATTTAAAATACCGCCTTCGAAGTGTAAGTTTGCTGATTTTTCTTCTTCACCGCGCTTATCGTATAGCTCTATAGAAATTTCTGGGTTTAGAAAGGCTAGTTCTCTGAACCTATGTTCAAGTGTTGTGAAGTTAAATTCTATCTGAGAAAAAGTTTCATCTGAAGGAAAAAATCTAACTTGGGTACCGGTTTTAGTTGGTTCAGAACTTTCCTTAGAAGAAATTTCCCTTACTTTCTCTCCATGTTCAAAACGCATGTTAAATTCTTTGCCATCGCGCCAAATCACAAGTTCTAACCATTCTGACAATGCGTTTACAACGGAAACTCCAACCCCATGGAGACCACCTGATATCTTGTACGAATTGTCATCAAACTTCCCACCGGCATGCAATTGAGTCATAATCACTTCAGCAGCGGAAATACCTTCTTCTTTATGTAGATCTGTTGGTATGCCCCGACCATTGTCAAGAACCGTAACAGAACCATCTTTGTTAATTGTGACCACAACTTTATCACAATGCCCAGCTAATGCTTCATCTATCGCGTTATCAACAACTTCATATACCATATGGTGTAACCCAGAGCCATCGTCTGTGTCACCGATATACATTCCAGGACGTTTCTTTACCGCCTCTAATCCTTTTAATACCTTAATGGAATCAGCATCATAATTTTCTATTTTCGCGGACATCGTGCAATAACAAAATGAAAAGTTGGAGGATTGTATCATGAATTGAGAAAAAAATCAAAGCATTGTAGAAGCTCACCTTTTTCAGTTGTGGGGGATTCCTAAATCAATATAGATGAAAGCGAAACAATACTACAATGCCATCAACCTAAGACTCTCTTAGATTTGTTTTTTTAGTTCTTGGGGGCACTTCATTTCTACTTATGCAGTAGCCTTTTAAAGGCTCTGTCGCATCTGTAATATGATGCAAAAACTTTCAAATTATTTGTATATTTTTCCATTAAGCAGTTAGTGAAAGAAATTTATCAAAGTCAGAATTATAATTGTCATTGTCAGCAAGTTGTCCTTTTTTAATCATGTGCAAGAGCTCTATTCCTGCAATAGTCCTGGCGGCACTTCTAAAGGATTTGAAACCAAGCATCGGTCTAGTTCGTTTCTTTACAAATCTGTGATCGCCTTCTATCCTATTGTTTAGATATTTGTTATGCCTAATTTCTATTTGGTCTTCTTTAGATAATGGCTTATTGATCGAATTCAAAGCAGAAGTATTAGAGCCACTTTTATCTATATTAACCTTTATAGGCTGGCCACTAGATTTAATTGCTTTCCTGAAAAACGCTTTAGCTGCCCTTTTATCTCTTTTTGCTCTTAGCATAAAATCTGGTTCTGTCGCATCTGTTAATTTTTGAAATAAAAAGTAAAAATTAAGAATTTTTAACTCCCGATTTTCCGCACTTTGAAATTTTCACTTTTCACTTTTTGCACTGAATTTTCACAGATGCGACAGAACCATTTAGTAGATATGAAGTTATTGGAGTGTGCCTATCATTGCCCCCTTCTCCTCTTTAGATAATGTGTACGTAACATAAGACCTCAATATATATGCTGAAATACCAAATAGGCCGATTCCTAGTATCAGAAACTTATAATCGTGGTTACCGTTTATGAATATGCTTGCTGTCTGGTAAAAAATTGTGGCAACCGCATAAGCCGATATAGTCGACCATAATGCAGATATAATAGCCCATTTTTTCCCTACCTCATTCGCTATAACCCCAAATACCGAAACACAGGGAAAATATATTAAAATGAATATGAGATAGGCGAAAACAGCCAATTTATCATCAAAATTTTCCCCAATATTGTTAGCAACAGAAGTGACTAAACCATCTGGAATAGCCTCTCCGCTTTTATAAAACATGTTTGCAAGATTTTTTGGTATACTTAGCACGGCTTGTTTGTATTTTTCTATGATTTTGGGGCTATCCATTCGCACTTGCAGTTCATCATCCGTGTATAAAGATACCAAAGTGCCTACAACCATCTCTTTTGCTAATATTCCGGTAAAGATTCCAACCACAGCTGGCCAATTTTTTTCCTCTAAGCCCAGAGGCTTAAAAAGAATGGTGGACCTCTGCCCAATGAAACTTACCAAACTTATTTCTATTATTTCTTCTGTTATTTTTTCTTTTATTGGAATTTTTATAAAACTGATAAAGCTTATTATTAAGAATACTATGATTATAGTTTTGCCAGCTCCCAGTATAAAAGATTTTGTTTGTAAAATTCCACTACTAATAATTTTTTTGATGCTTGGCAGCCTATATTCTGGCAATTCTATAAGCATTTTGGGATGCGCACTATATGACTTATCATTAACTAGCAAGCCAGTTATAACGCCCATTATTCCGCTAATAGCATAAAGAAGAAATAAAATATTTTGCGTGTGGTTGGGGAAGAATACAAGGCAAAACATCATGTAAACCGCAAGCCTTGCCGCACAGGAAACAAATGGTATCATCATTATTGTAGAAATTCTTTCTCTACGACTACCTAGTATCCTAGTGCCCATAATGGCTGGGACATTGCAGCCTAACCCGATTATCAATGGAAAAAAGGATTGTCCTGACAATCCCAAGCCTTTCATCCATCTATTAGTAATTACTGAGGCTCTGGCGACGTAGCCTGCATCATCTAGGAATGCTAAGAATACATACATCGCGGCGATAATGGGGATGAATGAGGCTACAGTCTGGATACCTCCCCCCAACCCTTGTACTATCATACCCAACCACTTGGCATCGTAAATCTTGGAGGTTATTAAAACCGGTATATCTATAAAAGTTGCTTCAGCGAAAATATTAAAAAACTCTTGGAAAGCACCGCCAAAATTTATACTAAAGATAAAAGTCAGATACATTATAAATAAAAAAATAGGCAATCCCAAAATTTTATTGAGAAAAATATTATCCAGCTTATCGGAGAAAGATTCTGAAGGACTGATTTCTGTTTTTAAAACCTTTTTTGCTACTGTATCTATGGCGCTATAGCGGCTGTTTACAAGGGCGAATGCAGGTGTTTGCCCCATGTCTCTTTCAATATCTTGATACGCTGCTTGTGCAAAGGTTTTTATATCTTTGGGATAGTGGTCAGCCAGATTCCCTTCCAGCAATGTCATTTTATTGTGATTTGTTAATTCGTACGCTTTAGACTCTAAAAGATTCTTCAAACTCAAATAAAATTGTCTGATTTGACTGGGGTATAATTCTAAAATATCAAAAAACTGAGGAGTATTTTCGTAGTTAAGTAGGAAATTTTTTAGCTTTAAGGTATCATATTTGTTTCTTGCAGAAGCTTTTATTACTGGACAATTTAAGGTTTGAGATAATTTTTTTTCATCAATAATAATTCCTTTTTTTCTTGCTACGTCATCCATGTTTAATACTAAGACTATGGGGATTTTGCGCTCAAGGAGCTGTAATGTGAGATATAAATGACGCGCTAGGTTAGTGCTATCGATGACATTGATTAGATAATCAAATTGCTCTTTGGCAATAAAATCAACTGCTAGGTTTTGGTCTGAAGACCTTCCCTCCCCTACACCTAAAGAATATAAACCAGGTAAATCAGTGATTTCAAGTTCAGCATCACAAGTAGAAACAATACCAATTCTTTTTTTAACCGTAACTCCAGCCCAGTTGCCGGTTTTTTGATCTAACCCTGTCAACGAATTAAATATGGTTGATTTTCCAGAATTAGGATTGCCAATTATTCCAATAGAGACTTTCTTCATTGGTTAATAACCAATTATATGCTCCTAGTTATAAGTAGGTTTTGTGCAATTGAATTATCAATAGCATACTTTGTTCCATTAGTTCTAACAATAACTGAGCCAAACCTGTTTTTATGCAAGAGCTGCATCTTGATCTTAGGCAAAAAGCCTAATTCCATCAGCTTAAGTTTTTGAATATTGTCTAAAGAGAAGCTTTGTATAACAAAATTAGCCCCTTTACTTAACATCGTTAGTGATATCTTACCCATAAACTTTTATTGCGATTGATAATCATTCTTGACCAATGTAAAACAAATATGCCATTTTGTCAATACGCTCCGCTAACTTCAAAATTTGACGTCGTTATGTTTTGCCTTGCAGCTTGGCTTTTTATACCATTCATCATGCCAATTCAACCAGACAGTTTTAAATTGGAACTAACTTTCTTCGATAGATACTCTAATCAGGTACCCCGAAATTATGGTTGATACGGTGAAATTAATTAAAAACATCGCAACCAGTAGCAACATATAAGGCGTAGTGCCAGACCTGTAGCATAATATACTAATTATAAATACTGGTATATTACTGAACATAGAGATTAGTATCTGGGAAATTCTTTTCTGACTACTTAGCAAAAATGATGATGATAAAGCTGCACTCATCACAACATTGGCAATTATCAAAATCTTAAGTAGCGTGCTGTAGCACAAGTCATTTATTGAGAAATACCCCATAGCCGCTTCTGTTAATATTAAAACAGGAATATACAACAATATATATATAAGCGAGGAGGCGGATGTTTTAGCCAACAAAAACCACTCCAGCATTATCCCTGATAAAACAAATTGTTCGAGCACGCCATTTTTATTGTCCTCAACGATTATTAAATCAGAAGATAAAGTCACAGAATAAATGATAAACAGTATTTCGAATACTTGTTGCGTTTCTGTGTTTATATTATCCTGCAGCATGAAAGAGATGACTAGCAGTGATGTAATAAATAAAAACATACCGCTTAAAATCAAGACTTTATTGGATAACACAACATGGTACTGTCTAGAGAATACTGTTAAAACCACTGTTTTAAGGTTGGGCCCGAACTTTTGTGTGAAGCTATACATTGTAAAAATCTTCTAAGTTGACTTTGCATGCGTTAGTAATAGGTATCTCATCATGGGTGACTATAATTACAATGCCTGATTGCATACACCTAGCCTTTACTAAATTCACAAATATATCTTTGCCATAGTTATCCAACCCGTTTAAAGGCTCATCCAAGAGCCAGATCTTTGTGTTATTAAGCAAGAGTCTTGCAAGCAGAACTCTTTGTTTAAACCCCTGAGATAAATTTGAGACTGCTGTATGTACATATGGCTCTAAAGCGAAAGTTTTAACTGCGGCTAGGATATTTATCTCTTGATTATAAAGTTTTGCCCAAAATTTTAAATTTTGTAGCACAGTTTGGTTTTTATCCAAGATATCCTGTGTATTGATATAAAAAAGCAAGCTATAAAACTCATGCAATGCTAATTTTACATTGAGTGTATTGAAGAATATGTTCCCTTCGCTTTTATGGGTTAAATTAGCTATTATCCTTAGTAAAGTGGATTTGCCAATACCATTTCGCCCCTTTATCAATAAACAGGCCCCAGGAAATAACGTAATCCCAAAGCGGGAAAATAACGTACGTCCATTTTTTTGTGCAGATATGTTATCGCAGGTTAGCATAATTACGACCCTGTATAGTGTATGGTTTTAAACTTCTAGGAGAGTTCTGTCTGTTTTGTATTGTTCGTATAGTTTGGCGTATTCTCCAGATTTTAAGAGCAGCTCCTGATGATTTCCATATTCACTTACTTTTCCATCTGATAAAACGAAAATTACATCTGCAGTTTCTATTGTGGACAGCCTATGTGCTATAACAATAGTGGTTTTTCCCCTTTTTAAATAATCTAAAGCCATTTGCACTTTTTTTTCTGAAATAGAGTCTAGGGCACTTGTTGCTTCATCTAGCAACAATATTGGTGCGTTTTTTAAAACGGCCCTGGCTATAGCGAGCCTCTGTTTTTCTCCCCCAGATAACTTTACTCCGTTTTGACCTATTTGGGTGTGGTATTGTTTTGGTAACTCCATAATAAAATCATAGGCTGCAGCTGCCATAGAAGCATCTAAGATTTCCTCGTCTGAAGCATCAAGATTTCCATACCTGATATTTTCCATTATGCTGTCATCAAACAAATTTATCTCCTGGCTTACAAAAGCTATGTTTTGTCTTAAAACGTCTAATTTTATATCTTTGATATTCGCGCCACCAATTGTGATTATGCCAGAATCTGAGTCATATAGTCTTAACAACAGGTTAAGTACGGTAGTTTTGCCAACACCAGATCCCCCAACCAAAGCCACAGTCTGCCCTTGCTTTATATGTAAATTGACCCCCGTTAAAGTTGGTTGATCTGCTTTATAAGAGAAAAATACTTTATGGAACTCAATGTCAAATTGACGTATCTCACTAACTCTTTGATTACTATTTAGCCTTACTTCAGCTTCCACGTCCAGCATTAGAAACAATCTTTTTGAAGCAGCAAGACCTTCTTGCATCAACGTGCTGAGTTTAGAAATTGCTTTGAGGGGTTTGTATGCTAATAGTAACGCAGTAATGAAAGAAAAAAATGCGCCTGTTGTTGTTTCGTTGTTAATAACCTGTCTTCCCCCATAAAAAACTACTGCTGCAATTGCGACGCCACCTAATATTTCCATAAGAGGAGAAGATGCTGACTCAACGTACGCCGCTCTTTTATAGATAGATAAGAATTTATCAAGGATGGCTTTTGCCCTACTAATTTCATAATTTTCTCGACAGTAGGATTTTATAAGGCGTATATTCTGGAAGGTTTCATCCAATCTGACTGTAAAGTCCCCAAGCTTCTCTTGCATGTTTTTAGAAATCTTCCTCATTCTTTGCCCCAATTTAGATATAGGGTAAAAAGCTAAAGGAAAAATGACAAGAATTACAAACGCCAAACTAAAGCTTTGATAAAACATGATGCCAATCAGCCCAATTAAAGTAAAGAACTCTTTTATTATACCGGTAAATATTTCAGAGGATGTTGTTTTGAGTACATTAATGTCATTGGTGAACCTTGAAATTAGGTTGCCGGAAGGATATTGGGTCAAAAATTTTAAGTCCGCATAGATTAAATGGCGATACAATTCTATTTGAATATTAGCCACAATCTGCTGCCCAACGCGCTTCATTATGGTTGATTCATAAAACGATGCCACTCCATTGATCATGGTATTGATCAATATTGCAGGTGGTATCAAATAAAGCATGATACTCTTTTTATTTACAAAGATATCATCCAGTACCGGCTGTATAAGCCAAGCGCTAGCTGCAGTAGTGCATGCAATCACTACCATGCAAAGCACAGCTAGCAACAACCTTTTTAGTAGCGGCCTGATATAATCGATAAATAATCTTTTAGATAAGTACCAACTACTATCGTATTTATTTCTCAATTGATCGTTCACTTTTTAGTCTATTATTTTTGTCCAAAATTTTTTCAATATAGACGGGGAGGCAGATGTAGACTTAGTCTTGTGCTGCTGATGGTTCGCCCCATCTTTTGCATTTGGCTTCCTGTCAAACGTTTTATTAGACGTGTTATGCCCTCTATATTTCCTCACAATCTTATTTGTTTTGAACGATTTGGTTTGCTGTCCTCCTGGTTTTTCAACTATTTCAGAAGGTTTAAACATTTCCTCTTTCTCTACTATTTTTGCTTCTTCTTCCTCATGATCTGAAGAAGTGGTAACTGGCATTTTATAACGCCTATTCTTTATTTCAGCATGCTTAAATTTCCCGAAAGTAATTTTGTATTCTTCTGGAGCAAGTAAGTCATCTATATACAAATTGATTTTTGCGTCATGCAACGTTTCTAGGGAAAGCAGCTCTCTTTTATGGTCGTTCATCAAGTATACTACGACATCTGTAGAAGCGAAGATGTTGGCGTGCTTAATTTGTTTCTTAGAAAGTAAAAATTTCAATTTCCCTATTAACAACAAGGCTATTGAACTTTTGAGTGCTACCTTGCCCTTGCCAGAGCATGTAGGGCAGTTTATGGAGTTTGACTCAACAAAGCTTCTACCAATTCTCTGTCTGGACATTTCCAACAACCCAAACTCGCTTATTTTACCCAGCTGAACTTTCACTCTATCTTGCCAAAAGGCCTTTTTTAAAGCCTTTTCCACCAATTTTTTATTTTGCAGGTTCATCATGTCTATGAAGTCTATGACTATAAGTCCTGACAATCCGCGGAATTTCACTTGTTTTATGATTTCAGCGGCAGCTTCTAAGTTGATATTAAGAGCAGTATTCTCTATGCTATATTCATCTGTATAGGTGCCAGAGTTAACGTCTATGGCGATGAGCGCTTCTGTTGTGTTGATCACCAAGTATCCACCAGATTTCAACTTCACTTTGTTTGAATAGAGTTCTTGTAGTTGGCTTTCTATATTATACTCGTGTAGTATTGGGCTTGAGCTGGTGTGCTCCTCCAATTTCTCTATATTTTTCGGAATAAAAACTTTTAAAAACTCATGCACTTGCTCATAAGCTTCATGGCCAGACACTATGATCTTTTCTACCTCACTGGTGTAAAAATCCTTTATGCCGTTTATAATTAAGTCTCCTTCTTCGTAAATCAATGCAGGTGCATACGAAGATATGGCAGAATTCTTTACCTTCTCCCATGTTGCAGTTAGATACTCAAAATCTCTTTGAATTTCAGCTTTTGTCCTATAAGCACAGGCTGTTCTTAATATTACACTTGCATTTTGGTGATTTGCAAGCAGCCCATCTGCTAAATCTCTAAGCCTTTCCCTTTCTTCTTGGTCGTCCAACTTTCTTGATATACCACACCCTTGTTTTATAGAATTAGGTGAAAAAACACAATACCTGCCAGATAAAGAGATATAAGTAGTCATGAATGCCCCTTTAGTCCCTCTCTCTTCTTTTTCCACCTGCACTAATAAAATCTGGTCTTTTTTTATAACCTCTTGTATTTTATAGCTGTTGTACAATTCCTTATTTTTATATACATCCCCGTTATTTTTAGAGGGAGCCTCTGTACCACCAGCCTCACCTGATTCTTCTATATTTCTAAATTCTTTTATTTTTTCTATTAATTGTTCTTTATCTGCAACAGGAATTTGGTAATATTTGGGATGTATCATCTCTAGTGGTAAAAACCCTTTTTTCTCATTGCCATATTCCACAAATGCAGCTTGTAAAGAAGGTTCTATTCTACTTACTTTACCTAAATAGATATTACCTTTTATTGATTTTTTATAAGAATTCTGGTAATCGAATTCCTCTAACTTGCCATCGCTATCCAAAAGTATAAATTTGGTTTCTTCCGGATAGAAAGCATCTATAAGTATTTTTTTCGACATTATTTTTCCCTTAACGTTACATTTTAAACATTACAAACACCATTTCTGCACATTGTTGTTTTCATAAATTGACATTTAGTCAGTAATACAATATTACCTGGTATACTCTTTGTCCTTCAGGAGTTGTTTTTTGGAAACTTAATCGCTGCACGTACTTGCATGAGTACAACGCGCTCTAAAAGCACTCTTGAAACATCTGAGCATATAACTTCGTTGCTTTATTCATATATATCCATACGTCGTATATGAATTTGGTATATATAAGTTTATCGATTGGATTATAGCAAAATAAAAAAAAAATGATAGTTTTAAATATGAAGTTGAAATTTATAGACTTTTTCTCGTATAGAAAATGGGGATTTTTTGTAAGCACTATTTTGACGGTTGCTACGATCATTGGTTATTACACATTTGGACTCAACTTAGGTATAGATTTTAGAGGAGGGATTGTAATTGAGGTTAGGCCTAACAATGAAGTCCTTGCACAGAAATCTAAAGCAACATTGTTAGAAAGACATAACGACATACTTTTTCAGTCCTCTGGGGACAATATGATCTTGCGGTTTCAAAATGCTGCCAATGATACAAAAGCGGTAGACGCTATAAGGGCTGAGATATTAGCCATTGATGAGGAGGCGCAATTTATTAAAGTTGACTACGTTGGCCCTAAGGTTAGTCAAGACTTGATCAAAAAGGCAGTATTGTGTTTTTTTTGGACGCTATTCGCTGTGACATTATATATATTGCTGAGATTTAATTGGAAATTTAGCTTAGGGGCAATCTTATCATTATGCCATGATTTGGTTGTATCCATAGGCTTTTTTGTGTTTACGAGGTATGAGTTTGATTTGACTTCCATAGCAGCAATTTTAACTGTGATCGGATACTCTGTGAACGATAGCGTTGTAATCTTTGATAGAATAAGAGAAAACGCAAACGGCAAACAAAAATATGACATTGATGCTAAGACAATTAATCAAAGTCTTAACGAGACGTTATCTAGAACCATCATGACTTTTCTAACGACGTTCGTTGCTTGTGTGGCATTATGGTTGTTTGGGGGAGATAATTTGAAAAGTTTCAGCGCGGTTATTACATTTGGTGTTGCATTTGGGACGTATTCGTCTATATTCGTGTCAGCTAACATACTGCCATATCTGAATAAAAAATATGAATTTAAGAGAGATTCTTAGAACGAAGTCTACCGATTCATTGGAGATAGAGGCGAATTATTTTAATGGTTTGTTTAGAAAATTTAAATGTCCCCTTGTACAATGGACGCTAATAGTTATTCTTTTGGCTGGACAAATATTGTTGAGTTGTTCTGGAGTCAAGGTATTTTATACGGGTATAGTCGGGCTCATTTCTACACTGTATTCTATGTATAAGAGATACAAGGATGAGTTGGAAATGGTTGTTTAGCTGTTGTCTTGGGTATAGAGTTTTGATTTTTTCTTTTTTTGCACAATGAATCACACTTTCGAGTATATACCGTATATTTCGAGAAGAAACGGCCATATAAAAAGCGAAGAGAATTTAGCTTTGTTGGATAAATACTCATGTAGCTCGTCTATTGCCTATCGAAGGGTGGGGTTCGCCCTTTTTAATTTAGAGATAGGTTTTGGTTCGGGTGAGTTCATATTGCAGGAAGCAATAAAGAATCCAGGGGCTTTTTACTATGGTTGCGAAGTATACAACCCTGGCATTGTTAAATTGGTGCGGAATCTGGAAAGCAAAAACATTGATAATGTTTGTGTTTACAAAGGTGATGCAAGAGAGTTTTTGCTTGGCGCTCCAGACATGTTTTTTGAGAATATCTATGTATTATTTCCTGATCCATGGCCTAAAAAAAAGCACCATAAAAGGCGATTGATAAATGCAAATTTCCTGCAATTTATTGCAAAAAAATTTCGTTCTGGTTTGCATATCGCGACTGACCATGATGGGTATGCTAAAAGTATATTGCATGAAGTTAGTCAATGTGACAGCTATGTAATAGAAAGATTAGAGATGACTAGAGACAAGATTTTTGGTACAAAATTTGAAACAAAGGCGATGTCGAGAGATAGTAGTATCTTGAGTCTTATTCTAAAGCATAGATCATGAGCAAAATCTTATCCCAAAATGATACAATTTATGCCTTATCTACTTGTTACGGAAAGGCTGGGGTAGCTATTGTCAGAATCTCTGGCCCCGAGGCTTTGCGAGTTCTGCATGACATGCAATTTGCAAAGCGAATAGTGCCTAGAATGGCTACTTTGGGCAAATTATATGACTGCTTAAGCTCAGAACTTGTTGACGAAGCAATTGTTATATACTTCCCTAAAACCAGCAGCTATACAGGCGAAGACGTGGTGGAACTTCAAATTCACGGTGGTATTGCTGTAATTAACAAGATCATCTCGATTCTTAGTTCGCTAAACTACTTGCGTCTGGCTCGTAATGGCGAATTCACTAGAATAGCTTTGGAAAATGATAAGATTTCTTTGGCGAAAGCGGAGTCGTTAATTGAGCTTATAAATTCGGAAACCGAACATCAAAGGAAGGTTGCGATCAGGCACTATAATGGAGACCTAGAAGAAATGTACATTCGTTGGAGAAAGCTAATTGTCGGACTGTTGTCTATAGCCGAGGCTTATATCGACTTCCCGGATGACATGCTGACTTTGGGGGAGTTGAATAAGCTTGACCAAGATATCGAATCTTTGCTGGCTGAATTGCAAAGTAATATAGCATTTTTTGATAAAGCAAATGCGTTAATGAGCGGTATCACCATTTCTATTATAGGTGCTACTAATGTTGGTAAATCAACGTTGATGAATATCTTGTCAAAAAGCGATACATCAATTGTTTCTAACGTAGAAGGAACAACTAGGGATGTTGTTAAAACAAAGATAGAGTTGTGTGGCCTCCCTATAATAATCCAGGATACCGCTGGATTCAGAGAAACGGACGATGTTGTAGAAATAATGGGAATAGATAAAAGTAAAAAAGCAATGAGAGATGCGGATATTGTTGTGGTTATGTTGGATGTTTCGAACTTAACTGATTTGTCTATTTTTTTGCAAGTAGAGAAGTTTAAAAAAACCGAGACATATGTTTTGGTTGTGTTGAATAAGATTGACAAAGTTGATAATTCTGATCACAGTGAATTGCAGTTGATTAAGTATCTTGACTCAATAAACTTTCGGTACAACAACGTACTTGCCACGTCTTTAAAATTGGAGCAAGATCAGTCTGAAGTTATTAATTTGATAGAATCTGTTGCAAAAGAGTTTGTCCAATTTGGAGATGTTAACATGATTACCAATATAAGGCATCAGAATACTTTGCAAGACTGCTCCTATCATTTGAAAAACTCTTTGTCTAAAGAGGCGTTGGAATTAAAGACAGAAGAGCTTAGATATGCAGCTAAAGAGATAGGCGGATTGCTTGGAGATATCACTATGGAAGAAGTTTTAGACGAAGTTTTTAGTAGTTTTTGTATAGGAAAATGATATAATCTCTATCATAAATATACTCCACTTGCATTGCAAGTAATTGCGTCAGTTGTTTTGAAAATTTATATCGCAAAACAGCTAACATAAGTCTTGTTTGATATGGATGTTGGAATTGTTTCACGTGAAACATAAAAGCTTGATATGATGAAAAAATATGATGTTATAGTTATCGGCGGAGGTCATGCTGGTTGTGAAGCTGCTGCTGCAGCTGCAAGAATAGGAGCGAAAACCTGCTTGATTACAAAAGATGTAAACAATCTAGGAGAGTTGTCTTGTAATCCATCTATAGGTGGGGTAGCAAAGGGTATAATAGTAAGGGAGATAGATGCTTTAGATGGGCTTATGGGCAGCGTGATAGATATGTCTGGCATCCATTTTAAGGTGTTAAACGAAAGTAAAGGGCCTGCGGTTTGGGGGCCCCGAGCTCAGGCAGATAGGGTTTTGTACAAAAAATTTATGCAGAGTGCTCTATTGAATTATCAGAATCTGGAATTGCTCTATGGGACGGTGGAAGATTTGCTGATCTCTGGAGAAAAAGCAGAAGGAGTTGTCTGTAATGGGGTTAGTATATATGCGCGATCGGTTGTTATAACTTCTGGGACTTTCTTAAATGGAATGATTCATATAGGCAAAGAAAAATATGAAGGTGGAAGATTTGGTGAAAAATCGATTACAGCTTTAGCAGCAAAGCTAAGAGAATTAAACTTCAATATTGGCAGGTTAAAAACTGGCACTCCAGCAAGATTAAAGAAAGATTCTATCAATTGGGATGTTTTAGAAAAACAGTTAGGCGATAAAGCGCCACAGCCGTTTTCTGAGCTGACTGATAAGATATTGCAAGAGCAAATCCCTTGCTATATAACGTATACAAATGAAGAAACGCACCAAATAATTCATAGCAACATAAAATCTTCTGCGATATATTGTGGTGCTATAACGGCACAGGGGCCTAGATATTGCCCATCTATTGAGGACAAAGTAGTGCGATTTAAAGACAAGTTGAGGCATCAAGTGTTTTTGGAGCCTGAAGGGCTCAGGAGCGACTTGATTTATCCAAACGGCATATCTACGTCGCTACCTCAAGAAGTTCAGATGAAATTTATACGTACAATTAAAGGGTTGGAGAGAGCTGAGTTAGCAAGATTTGGTTATGCTATAGAATATGATTACATAGACCCGCAGGAATTAAAAGAGACTTTAGAGGCTAAAAAAATCAAAAACTTGTTTTTTGCAGGGCAAATTAATGGTACGACAGGTTATGAAGAAGCCGCAGGGCAGGGTTTGATTGCTGGGGCAAATGCTGCTTTAATTTTAAGATCTCAGCAGCTAGTTTTATCGCGCGACAACTCATATATAGGGGTGATGATCAATGACTTAGTTAATTTTGGAACGCAAGAACCTTATAGAATGATGACTTCAAGAGCGGAGTATAGAATTAAGCTAAGATCGGATAATGCACCAGAAAGACTAACTTCACTAGCTGCGGAGCTAGGACTTATCTCTAGCAAAAGGTTGGATAAATTAAAAGAGGTGCGCTTAAACAAAACGCGGCTGGAAGAGTTTCTAAGAACGAAAAAATTTGAGGGTAGATATGCCAATGCTTTCCAATGGTTGTCGCATGTGAACCCTAGTTTTCAGGGGTTAGAGTCTATGGTTCCGGAAATAAAAAATGAAGACACTAGAGTGGTGATAAAAATTATTGCTGAACAACTGTATAAAGATTACGAGGCACGGCTTGCCAAAGACGTTGAGATATTGCAAAGCGATAAAAAGTTGTCAATTCCGCAAAATATAAATTTTCATGAGATAAAAGGGCTTTCAAACGAGATAAAAGCCAAGCTCATAAAATTTGCTCCAAGTACATTAGCTGATGCAAAAAGAATTCAAGGTATGACGCCAGCTGCTTTGATTGCAATTACGGTATATCTGAAAAAGTTTAACCAAAAGCTTGCTTGATATATGAAGAAAATAACGAAAATTATCTCGATAATAAACCAAAAGGGCGGTGTTGGTAAAACAACTACCTCGATAAACCTACCAGCTGCACTTAGCATGTTTAATAAAAAAATGCTATTAATAGACTTTGACCCACAAGGTAACTTAAGTACAGGGATAGGTGTTAATGAGCAAGATCAAGAAAACACCATATATTCTATATTAACTAGTGCAAATGAAGATATTAACAACGTAATAAAAAAAACTTTAGTGCCGAATATCGAAATTATCGCTGCAAACCAGGATTTAGCAGTTTTTGATATAGAAGTGGTCAATATTAAAGATAAAGAATATTTGTTGCATACTAAATTGAAAGAAATCCAGGGGAAGTATGACTACGTTTTTATAGATTGCGCTCCTTCGTTAAGTCAATTAACAATCAATGCTTTAACTGCTTCAGATGCTGTATTAATACCATTGCAATGCGAATTTTTTGCACTTGAAGGTGTTGCTAATATTTTGAAGATAATTGACTCTGTAAAAGCTAATTTAAATCCAAATTTAAGTATAGAGGGAATACTGTTGACGATGTATGACAGGAGAAATAGGTTGTGTAAAGAAATTGTTGAGGATGTTAGAAAAAATTTTGGCGCTATTGTATATGATCAGGTGATCCCAAGAAATATAAAATTGTCTGAGGCAAGCTCATATGGGAAGCCTGTGATTTTATATGATAGTAACTGTTCAGGTTCAATTGCATATATGTTGCTAGCTCAAGAAATGCTAGCTAAGCAAGTATATATACAGTGATATGAAAAAGAATAGGTTTACTATCAGCGGCGGTTTATTTTATGCTCATATTCAAATCTCTCAAGCTATCCTGGGTTTATTTATGTTATAATGGAATTTTATGATGAACACTTATTTGCAACGGTTAATTATATGACAAAACATGAATTCAAGGCTTTAGGGAAAGGTTTGGCTTCCTTAATACCCAACAAATCTTCGATTACTTCTAGTTCTGCAACAAATTTTATACAAGAAGGGTTTGAGGTAGAGCTGGACAGGATTGTCCGAAATGAGAATCAGCCTAGAAAAAGCTTTAGAGATGAAGATATCTCTGAGCTGGCAGAATCTATTAAAACACATGGTGTGTTGCAGCCCATATTGGTTAACGCAATGGATACGGGCAACTACCAAATTATAGCTGGAGAGAGAAGATGGCGCGCTTCTAAACTTGCTGGTCTTAAAACAATGCCTGTAATTATCAAAAATTTCACAGACAAAGAGAATATTGAGATTTCTTTGATAGAAAATATACAGAGGGAAGATTTGAGCCCTCTTGAAGAAGCTGATGTATACGAAAAATTGATTGAAGATCACGGCTATACCCAAGAAAAACTTGCAGAGAAAATAGGTAAAAGTAGAAGTTATATTGCAAACCTTGTCAGGTTATTAAAGTTGCCTGAAAGATTTAAAGAGTTACTAGCTAAGGATAAGTTATCTGCAGGACACGCAAGGTTGCTTATCAATTGCAAAAGTCCTGATGATCTTGTAAAAAGCATTCAAGAAAATAACTTAAGTGTACGTGAAGCTGAAAAAATTGTTAATAGTAAGCGACCATTGAAGACTATAGATGATTATAAAGGCCTTAAAGACCCAGATTTAATAAGGCTAGAGAAAAAAATAGAGCAGAAAATAAAATTAAAAACAAAGATAACAATTAGGGAAAAAGATGGTAGTATTACCATCAACTTCAATACTATGGACGAATTTGACTATTTGATTGCAGTTTTGTGTGAAGACGTACAACTAAAGTTTTAATAAAATTATATTATAGCATGAGAAATATAGAAAAAATGCCTGTCAAGAAGTTTGTGGAATCTGATGTGGTTAACATGGCAGACGTGCAAATGAATGTCGTTGCGAACAAGTCTTTTTCAGCGCTGGATATGTTTATGCAAGCTGATATTTTTGTTCAGCTTATAATGCTCCTGTTGGTTGCTATGTCGATTTATTCTTGGGCGATTGCCATCGACAAAATCTTTCTACTTAAATCAGTGAATAGAGAATATTTATTATTTAATAAGTTGCTGCAAGATAATCACTACGATGTTAGAGCTATTGAGCAAAAACATTTTTCTTTGATAAAGAAAATGAACATTTTTGGAGACATTATATTCATTATCTATAATCGCCTGTATGTCGCATCTCCCAATAGTCTTCATGCTAATGACTCACTACAATCTGCAAAAAATGAATTGTTGCAAGACGTTGAGCTAAAAATACAGGAGATAAATGAGCAAATGGAAAGTAAATTATATTTGTTAGGAACCATTTCTAGTTCTGCCCCATTTATTGGATTACTTGGCACAGTTTGGGGGATTATGAATAGCTTCCAATCAATCGTATTTATGAAAAACGCAAGCATAGCTGCAGTTGCTCCAGGTATAGCTGAAGCTTTGTTGGCGACGGCTTTGGGGCTGGTTGTTGCAATTCCCGCGCTAATTTTTAATAATAAATTTTACAGCAGTCTTGAGTCATTAGACGCCAAGTTAAATGTTGTTTTTAATAGGTTGCTAACCAGACTAAAAGTATAATCCCCTAATATTATGCAAAAATACTTTTATACACATAATAAAAGACGTAAATATAAGATTAAATCTGAGATTAACGTTACTCCTTTTGTTGATGTGATGTTAGTTTTGTTAATCATCTTCATGCTAACATCGCATATGGTTACTAGTGGAATAGATATAGACTTACCAACCTCTGGAGAAAGTTTTACTAAGAAAGAAGAATACATTAACATTAGCATCAATAAAAAGTCAGAAATATACTTACAGGAAAGTGTGGTGGCAAAAGAAGAATTGGTGAAAAAAATAGCAGCTCTACTAAAAGAAAAGCCCAAGACACAGATTTTGTTAAATGCAGATAAAGAAGCCAATTATGGTGAAGTAATTAATATTTTTAGTACATTAAGGCAAGCTTCTATCCATAATGTCACATTAATAACAGAGGAACAGTACTGAGTCCTGATGAAAAAAAGTGTTTTATTTTCCGTAGTTTTACATGTGGTAATAACGTTGATGTTATTGCTCAATTTTCAAAATTTGAAAAAGCCTAAGAAAATCAGTAGCCAACAATTCTCAGTAAAAATTATTGGGAAACAAAAAAATCCTAATGAGCGTGTAGTACAAAAACCGATTGTAAAAGAAGAAAAACTTGAACCGGTAGCTTCAAGGCAAGTAAATCAAGTAGATAAAAAAGAGGGGGCTATAGAAAAAAAAAGTGCAAAAGCGCCAAGTAAAGAAGAGGTAAAAGCAGAAACAAAAAAAGTAATAGAGGTAACAAAGTCAAAAGTCAAAAAAGAAAGTACTAAACCTGAAGTTAAGAAAGTGGAGGAAAAAATAGAGAAAAAAGATTCTAGGCCTGAGGAGAAGAAACCAAAGAAGGGGGAGCGAAGTGATGAACAGAAAAAAAAGCCACAACAAAAGCCAAAAGTGACTACAGAAGAAAATAAAGCTCAGGTAGATGTTTTTGCCCAATCACTTGGAGAGATATCAGATAATGCTACAAGTTTTACAGCTAAAATAGCTAACTTAGTTGACGATGACCTGGCTATCATAAAAAATCAAGTTTCACGTAACTGGATAAAAAGCGCATGTATTGGTGCTGAAAATACAGAGATAGTACTAGAGATGCGAATCAACAATAACTGTGATATCATCGCTACTAATATTGACATGGCAAAGTATATTCAATCTCAAGAAACTTTGGCTTGTGCAAATAGTGCGCTTAGAGCTGCCCAGCAAATTGAAAAACTAGAGTTAAAAACAGAGAAGTGCAAAGAAATTGGTAGTGAGCTTATAGTTCTGCGGTTTAATCCATAAAGTTAACGCGGTATACCTCGAGTAGGGAGTGTTGCCATAAGATAGATAAGATGCTAAAATGAATATAGCGAGCAACAAAGAAAATAGAAATATGAATACAGAGTGTAAAAAATGCAGTAGCAGTAAATACGTTAAGAATGGTAATATTAGGGGTATGCAAAGGTATAAATGCAAAGAGTGTGGATGTAATTTTACAAACACTAAATTAAGAGGCTGTTCGCCAGAGATGAAGGCTCTGGCAGTGTTATTGTACAGCATGGGAAAAAGTAGCTTTAGATGGCTAGGGAAATTATTTAAAGTAGCTCATACTAGCGTATATAAGTGGATAATACTGTATGCTAAAAAGATACCAAGACCAACAGTGCCGGAAGAATTGAGAGAAGTTGAAATAGATGAGATGTGGCATTTTGTAGATTCAAAAAAACAAATTATGGATATGGAAAGCCTATAGTAGGGAGCTCAAGAGAGTTGTTGCCTGGGTGGTTGGTAAGCGTAACGTTACAACCTTTAGAAAATTGTGGAAAATCATAAGTAGAGATAATTGCAGTTATTACACAGACGATTGGTCTGTTTATTCAGAGGTTATACCTCGCCATCAACATGTTGTTGGCAAACAACATACACTCTCAATTGAGTCCAATAACTCAAACACAAGGCACAGAATTGCAAGAATGACCAGAAAAACAAAGGTAGTTTCAAAATCTGAAGAAGTTGTCGATCTTACGATTAAGCTCTGGGTACGGCACCGTCAAGTTAATGGAGGTAAGGGCGTGACAGAGCATCTTTTTGAAAATTATGCAGCAGCTATGGATTGAGCGGCGTGATCCCAAATAGATTTAGCTTCGAAAAACATTTCTTTTTGCTTGCTAGAACTGTTAATATACCTGCCCACATCTACTGAAAATATGTTCCTTATTTTTCCCATCAAAGAAAGAGTTTGCTGTACCCCAGAAGGAGATTTGAATTTTATTAGGCATTTCTCTTTCCTGCGTGTTGGTTGGTGTGCATTTTCAACCCTATTATTTAATCCTTTATGGCGCCTATGCTCTGTTTTAGGGCACATTTCTTTTATAGGTTTGGTATAGCTTTTTAATTTATCTGTCACGATTACTCTGGGTACTGGATGTGCGCCGGGCATGATGTAAGAGCAAAGGGTTCAAGTCCCTTATGGGCTGAGATAGAGCGGTCCATTAGCTGAGGCAAGGTTAACTTCGTGAGGAGTTGGCTGAAGGAAGCTGACGGCAAAGTAAGGCTGAAACGAACAGAAACTTGGTAGTAGGCCGTTATAACTGGGCAACCTAGCATTAACTGGAATAGCCCGCCTCTATGCGGAAGTGTATAGCGGTAAACCAAGTTCAGCCTTATGGAGGTCTTGCATCTTACCCCGGGAGGCCTTTTATCTAGCTTGAGTATAAGCTACTTTGCTAGCAATAGTAGAGGACAGGATAAAAGGAGTCAGCAGAAGGCATAGTACTTAAGAGAATCGGTACCTCTCTTGAGGAAGGCCTGAATTAGATTTGTTAGGTACTGGAATTTTAATTTTGGAGTTATATGGTAGCAAAAGATAGCAATACCATCCACGGATCAAATAGTGAAGGCAGTACTGGAGCTGTTGATCATGAGGCGCATAGAGTAACTTCAGCAATTAGAATACCCCAGGACCTTGCAAAAGATGTAATTGGGGATGTAGTTAAAACTGCAAATCTCAAAAGTGCCTTTAAAGCAGTAAAACGCAATAAAGGTGCACCTGGTATCGATAAAAGAACTATCAATGAAGTACAAGAGTCCTTAGATGAGATTATCCAAGAGCTCCAATCTTCAGTTATCAACGGCAAATATACTCCTTCCTGTGTTAGAGGAGTACAAATACCCAAGCCTAATGGTAAAACCCGTTTGCTTGGCATACCTACAGTAATTGATAGAATGGTGCAGCAAGCTATAGTTCAAGTTTTATCACCTTTGTTTGATCCACACTTTTCGGACAATAGCTATGGATTTAGACCTAAGCGTTCTGCGCAAGGCGCTATGTCCAAAGCTAAAGAATTTGTAAAGTCTGGTAAATCATGGGTGGTGGATATGGACATAGAAGCTTTCTTTGATAACGTCAATCATGACATTTTAATGTCTCTAATTGCACGCTCTATCTCTGATAAGAAGCTCTTAAAGCTGATTAGATCGTTCTTAAACGCAGGCATGATGCAAAATGGCTTAATGAGCAAGAGAGACCTAGGGACCCCACAGGGTGGACCGCTCTCCCCTCTTCTAAGCAATATCTTGCTTCATGAACTTGATAGAGAGCTTCATTTACGTAAGCACTCTTTCGTCAGATACGCTGATGATTGTAACATTTATGTTACTTCTAAGAATGCTGCACAGAGAGTACTTACATCTATAACGAAGTTTCTTAACAGTAAGCTCAAACTTAAAGTTAATCTTACTAAAAGTGCTACTAGCTCTGTTCAAGACCGTAAATTCCTTGGATTTACATTGTTAACAGATGGCTCTGCTATTATTGCTAGAGAATCTATATCTCTCTTCAAAGATAAGGTTCGCCTTATCACCAAAAGAAGTAGAGGTGTTAAATTTGATACAATAATCAGAGAGTTAAATCAAGCTACGAGAGGCTGGTTTCACTATTTTAAGTGTTCCGACTTTCCAAAGCCTCTGTGGCATCTGGACGGTTGGATTAGAAGGCGTCTTCGTTCTTACAGGATAAAACAGCGTAAAAGAAAATTCTCGATCAAAACTTTTCTAACTGCTCATGGTGTATCTCAGCGATCTAGCTGGTCACTTGCTTGCTCTAGAAAAGGTTGGTGGAGAAAATCTCTATCTCATGCTGCTCACCAGGCTCTCAATTTAAAGTATTTTGAGAGGAACAACCTATTTTCCATGTATACATCTTTTGTTAAACACAAATCTGAAACCGCCGTATGCGACATCGCTTGTACGGTGGTGTGAGAGGGAGATTCAGCAATGGATCTCTCTACTCGATTAAGTGTTCCGACTTTCCAAAGGCTCTGTGGCATCTGGACGGTTGGATTAGAAGGCGTCTTCGTTCTTACAGGATAAAACAGCGTAAAAGAAAATTCTCGATCAAAACTTTTCTAACTGCTCATGGTGTATCTCAGCGATCTAGCTGGTCACTTGCTTGCTCTAGAAAAGGTTGGTGGAGAAAATCTCTATCTCATGCTGCTCACCAGGCTCTCAATTTAAAGTATTTTGAGAGGAACAACCTATTTTCCATGTATACATCTTTTGTTAAACACAAATCTGAAACCGCCGTATGCGACATCGCTTGTACGGTGGTGTGAGAGGGAGATTCAGCAATGGATCTCTCTACTCGATTATGAAGATTTGTTGAATGTTGTGACCCCTATAGGTTTTTTTTACGTACTGATCTCATGCGTACTGTTTAGAGTATATATGGACTATGTACCTGAGTTGATTGACGCTTTAGGAGGAATGGCAAAACAACCATTGAAAAATCTCTACGGAGGAACACCAGGTAGTCAAAGTGGCATGATGTTTGATGGGGGAAATGCTATAAACAACGGGAGTGTTTTAAAAGGGATAGGAAAGAAGAAAAGAATGTGATATAAGGAGAGGGAAGGAAAAAAGAAAGGGAAAAATGGAGAAAATAGAATGTAAATATTGCAAAGGGAAAGAGGTATCAAAAAATGGATATGCAAGGAAAAAGCAGAGATACAAATGTAAGAGTTGTAATAAAAACTTTACAGAAGGAGATGGTAGGAAGAATTGGAAATATGGTAATAAAGAGAGGAGCATGGTGATAAAGATGTATCTAAATAACTGCGGAATTAGGAGGATAGCTCACATATTAAATATCCCGTTAAGTACAGTATTTTATTGGATCAAACAAGCAGGGAAAGTAGTAGATGAGATGGTGACGAATCAAAAGATAGAGGGAGATAAGAAGCGTATAGAGATATTAGAGATGGATGAGCTATATACATACGTCAAAAAAAAGAGAATAAAACAAGAATATGGACTGCTGTCGATAGGGACAGATTCAAAACTGTTGCGTTTAAAGTAGGTTCAGGTGATAAAGAAAATTACGTAGATTTAGCTCGTGAGCTAGGAGAAAAATACCAAATTCGTTATATGTGTACAGATGGGTATGAGGTCTATTGTCATTATAAAATTGCTCAAATACATCTGCAGACAAAGTCTGAAACTTGTTTGGTTGAGAGCTTCAATTCCTCCTTAAGGGATATGCTTGCTAGATTAAATCGCAAGACTAAACGCTTTAGCAAGTGTTCTGAAATGCTAAGATTATCCCTTGTTTTATTTTTTAACAAAGCTTTAGCTCTTTCTATCTATTTATGAACACTCCCTAAACAACTTGAGAACTAAAATTCAAGAATCCATACAGCAGTCTGATGCATACAAAAGGATGAGCAGTACGCTGGGTAATGCAGTTCAAAGGCTAAGTCCTCTTTATGGTATAGACTGGCTCGCTTCCAAAGCTCTTGCAAAGCATGGAGTTAAGCAGGGTGATATGCTAAAATCAATAAGCAATCTGTACCTTGGGGCAGAGAAAGCCATCAGTAAAACTAGCAATGTTGTTAGCGAACAACTATCCGGCACATATGATAGCATTATGTCTAATCAAAATAATGGCCTAAATGTTGTTGACATAAATGATGAGGTCAAAAAAGGCAATTTATACTGGGATACATTTAAAGATAAAACGAAAAAGAACGCTTATTATATGGTTCTGTCGCATCTGTGAAAATTCAGTGCAAAAAGTGAAAAGTGAAAATTTCAAAGTGCGGAAAATCGGGAGTTAAAAATTCTTAATTTTTACTTTTTATTTCAAAAATTAACAGATGCGACAGAACCTCAAAATGTAGCCAGAGCTTAATCGTAAGATCGACAACTTCTTCAGATTTTGAAACTACCTTTGTTTTTCTGGTCATTCTTGCAATTCTGTGCCTTGTGTTTGAAGTATGACGACGCCAACTTTTGAAGCTAGCGTAGTATACAGCTATAAATAAGGTTATGCAGAAGCTACGTTATGTGCTAGTATGTTGCGTTATTACGCAACTAAAACATTTTAATTGATGGCGTTCATATTACTCACATAACTTTAAAGAGAGCAAGGAGTATGAGTGATAAGCATGAGAAGCATATAAAAGTACGCAACTAAATGCAAAGTCCAAAAATATGACAACGCCAATTTTTGAAGTTAGCGGAGTATATAGATTGTATTATTAAAAACATATGAGGTCCTCTAATGGAAATAAGAACTTTGCAAGTAGAAAAAAATGATGATGGACTGAGGCTAGATAGATGGTTTTATAGAAATTTACCATCTATGCCGTTTGTTGTTGTGGCAAAATTGATAAGAAAAGGACAGGTCAGAATTGATGGTAAAAGAGCGAAGATTAATTCTTATGTAAAATCAGAACAGATCATCAGGACCCCAGTAATAGAATTTGAAGAACACAAACGGCAGCCTGATGTAAAACCAAACAATTTCAATAGTACCAAAGCGGCAATACTAAAATCCGTGATCTTTGAAGATGAGAATTTGATGGTGCTTAATAAACAATATGGCTTATGCGTTCAAGATGGCACAAATGTGAGTATTTCTATAGATCGTATTCTAAGGCTGGCTGGTATTGAAGCAAAAATCGTCCACAGAATTGACAAGAAAACAACAGGTCTGCTAATATTGGCAAAAAGCTCCTATGCTGCTGCAGAAATTAGCAAATTATTTCGGGATAAAGACATCAACAAGACCTATTTAGCAATTTTATGTGGGGTGCCAGAGGAAAGAAAAGGAGTTATTCAAACGGTGATTCCAAAGTTTGAATCAGATTCGTCAAAAGAGCAAGCTGCAGAGACTAAATTCCGAGTCCTAGTTACATATCAAGATATGTTGTCATTGGTTGAGATGACCCCTCTAACCGGCAGAAAACATCAGATTAGGTTGCATAGTAAAGAAATAAACTGCCCGATACTGGGAGACTCAAAAAACAAATATCGCGGCAGTGGCAATAAAAATAGTGTATACAAAAATGCCAAACTTCACTTACATGCTTATTCTTTAAGCTTTAAGTTATTTGACAAAACTTATAATTTAAAAGCAAAACTCCCTGATCATTTTTTGGACACCATGACAAAATATTTTCCAACTGCAAAAATTAAGGGGTATGACTTCTAAACAGATAGCTATATATCCAGGAACTTTCGACCCAATTACGCTGGGGCACCTTGATGTTATAAAACGCTCTTCCTTGATATTTGGCAAATTAATAATAGCGGTTGCTGCAAATCCATCTAAAACTCCATTATTCTCTGTTGAAGAAAGGAAGGGGATGATAAAAGAAGAACTCTTTTATCACGGATTGAAAAACGTTGAAGTAAAATTATTTGACGGATTGCTTGTTGAATTTGTAAAAAAAGAAGGTGCTGTTATAATAGTGCGTGGTTTAAGAGCTGTAACAGATTTTGAGTATGAGTTCCAGATGTCATTCATTAACAGAACTCTTGACCCCAGCGTTGAAACAATCTTCTTACCAGCAACAGAAGGTGTGCATTTCATATCATCAAGTTTTGTGAAAGAAATCACCAGGCTGAAAGGTGATACCAAAAATCTGGTGCCACAAAGGGTGCAAGAAAAACTTATTGCCAAATTTAGCCATGCAAATAAATAAAACAACGATATTTTTAATATGTTGCATTTTCACACTTATTGCCATTAGCTGTAATGCAGCAGAACTAGGGCAAGTTACAGGCTTGCCAATCAATAGGTATGTTAGCCTTAAATCTGATGAAATAAAACTGAGGGTTGGCCCTGGCCAAAAATATCAAACCTCGTATATATATCAATGTAAAAACTGCCCAGTAAAAATCATAGCAGAGTTTGATAATTGGAGAAAAATTCAAGATAAAGACGGTACGCAGGGGTGGGTTCATCAAAGTCTGTTGAGTGGTGTGAATTACGCAATTATCAAGGATAATAAATTGGCTGCAAACTCAATTTTGAAAAAGGAAATAACAAACAATCACTCACTCATATTTAAAGCTCCGAATGAAGGCTCTAGCCCTATTGCAAAAGTTGAGTTTGATACGATAGTAAAAGTGCGTAAATGCGAAAACGAATGGTGCAGGGTTGATGCGGGGAATTACACTGGTTGGATCCAAAAAATAAACTTATGGGGCGTTGAATGAGTATGAAGAAGAAAAATAAGATAGGAATTGCAAGTGATCATGCCGGATATGAATTAAAGCGAGAACTTCTCTGTTATCTTGAAGAAACAGTTGTTGACTATGGAACATATAACGACGAACCCGTTGATTACCCTGACCTTGCGGCTGAATTAGTTAAAGATATTGAACTTGGGCAAATAAATTACGGCATACTAATTTGTGGTTCTGGAATTGGAATGTCCATATGTGCTAACAGGAATAAGTTTGCAAGAGCAGCTTTATGCTATAGCATGGAAGCAGCAAAACTTGCAAGAGAGCATAATGATGCCAATATATTGGTGCTAGGAGCTAGATTTACACCATTTGAGGATTCAAAAAATATCTTAGACATATTCTTAAATACAAAATTCGATGGTGGCAGGCATCTAAGAAGAATAAAAAAGTATAGTGCTTCGAATTTGTAGAGACCGCTGATACTTTTACGGGCAAAGCAGCCAAAGCTATCAAGTCTCTCGGCACCGTCAAGTTAATGGAGGTAAGGGCGTGACAGAGCATCTTTTTGAAAATTATGCAGCAGCTATGGATTGAGCGGCGTGATCCCAAATAGATTTAGCTTCAAAAAACATTTCTTTTTGCTTGCTAGAACTGTTAATATACCTGCCCACATCTACTGAAAATATGTTCCTTATTTTTCCCATCAAAGAAAGAGTTTGCTGTACCCCAGAAGGAGATTTGAATTTTATTAGGCATTTCTCTTTCCTGCGTGTTGGTTGGTGTGCATTTTCAACCCTATTATTTAATCCTTTATGGCGCCTATGCTCTGTTTTAGGGCACATTTCTTTTATAGGTTTGGTATAGCTTTTTAATTTATCTGTCACGATTACTCTGGGTACTGGATTTGATTGTAATAATCTTGATAAAAACCTTATCGCAGACTTTTTATTACGTCTGGTCTGTAGGAAGACATCTATCTCATATCCATCTTCATCTACAGCTCTCCACAAAATAAAATATTTACCGTTAATTTTAATGCTCATCTCATCCAAATGCCATTTATCCTTTGCTTTCCTCTACTTCTTCTTGATTATATCTAAAAACCTTTTTCCAAATTTAATACACCATGCTCTTATCGTTTCATGGCTTACTTCTATACCCCTGTATAACAACTCTTCTGCTACGTCTCTATAACTCAAATTAAATCTGTGGTACAACCAAACTGCATGTCCTATTATCACCATTGGATATCTGTATCTGCTCGCTCTTTCTTCCATTGTTTTTCTATTATTTTTTATTTTGCTCCAATTTACTATTTTTTCCCTCTTCTCTCAATACCTTTTGCACCTCAACTTTTTTAACTTGACGGTGCCTACAGAATAGGACGCAAAGCCCAGTGTATATTTTTTCTATTTTGTTCATTCTCTGAAAGCATCACATATCATAGTCCACAGTATGTGTTATTTTTTTATATTAAGCAACAAAATACTAAAAACCGCTGCAGCATTAGAAAGCAAGTAACGCAATGCGAAGTCTGCAGACTCTCCAAGTAGAAATAATTATTCTTTACGGTCTTTTTAACTTCTACATAGATCATCACTATGACAGTCTATGGTGGTTTTTAAATATTTTAACAATTCGTCCTTATTTGTTTTAGTGTTAACTGAAGGAAGCACCTTCAAAACTACAGTTCCTGGATACTTCCACCACGACCCTTTAGGCCAAAAAACACCAGAATTAACAGCAACTGGAATAATAGGGGTATTGGGAAACTTATTGTGCAGTGCTGCAATCCCTGCTTGATACTCTACAGAATCAAATGGTTTAACTCTTGTTCCTTCTGGAAAAATTATAACACTTCGATTTTCTCCTAAACTTTTCTCGCAAGCCCTCAACAACTGTTTCAATGCTAACATACCGCCATTTCTGTCAATCGGGATCATTCCCATGTGCTGTAGAAACCATCCATAAAATGGTATGCTAAGCAGCTCTTTTTTGATTACATATACGGGAAACTTCAGATATTGTAAGAAAAATGCCGTTTCTATCACTGATTGATGCTTGCATGCTATTATGAATGGGGATTTAGGTAGGTTCTCTGCGCTTAAAATTTCCACTTTGATATTGCAGATAAACCTCAAGGCCCTTATCACCACATAAGACCATGAAATGCCTAATATAGACATAATTTTGGGATTCCTAAGAAAAAATAAAGGAGATAAAGTTGCTGATATCAAAACCGTCCAAACTGGCAAGAATATATTAAAAATCAAAGACCTAATAAAAAGCGACATACATCTATACTTTTATATGCAACCTAATTGCGCCACCATCAAGATTGAATACCTTGCTTTCTTGTGATGAATCAATTTTATCTTTCAATTCTATGGCTAACGTTTGCTCTTTTATGTATTCGTGCCATTTACTGATTGATTCTTTTACTATTTTGTCATCCGAAGACATCTCAAGATATATCTTGTCCGTGATATTCAAGTCCATCTCTTTTCTTGTTTGCTGGATAGCTCTTACTATATCGCGCGCTATTCCTTCCAGCTCAAGCTCCCTAGTTACTTCTAAATCAACCAGTACTAAAGCATCGTTTGTTGAGAGAGCGGATATATTATGTTTATATTCGCCCTTAGCTTCTAATAGCAATTCAAACTCATCTGCATTCAACAAACAGCCAGCAATCTCAACACTATTACCGACAAATCTCCAATTACCTTCTTTGTTGGCTGCTACTATATCTTTAACTTTTTGTGGCAGCCTCTTTGCCAACATTGGAAAGCTTATCTTCAATCTATAATCTGCATATTGAGCTATTTCTTCTTTGCCAAGATTAACCCAACTCTTTACATTGATTTCATCAAGCACAAGCTGCTTTAACTCGGCAGAGAAATTCGCATCAGCAACCCCGATAAAAGTAACTTTTGCAAGTGGTTGCCTAACGCGTATGTGTCGCTCATTTCTAATTCTGAGTGCGGTATTGCATGCATCACGCACTTTTTCCATATTATTTATCAAAGTTTCTTCATATGGGATAGAGGACGTGTCTGGATATAATTCCAGATGAACACTTTTAGAAGTTTGGTCAAGATTTGAGAAGATCGCTTCTGTGATTAACGGTAGTAACGGTGCTACACTACGTGTAAATACGTGCAGAACAGAATATAACGTGTTGTATGCAAAGAGTTTATCTTGATCTTTTTGATGGCGCCAAAATCTCTCTCTTGAACGCCTGATGTACCAATTGTTTAAAACCTCAAGAAACTCCTCAACAGCTTTTGTCGCAGAAACAGTGTCATATTTATCCAAAGAAGCTTGGATTGTATCCGTAACATTTGCCAACTTTCCGATGATATACTTATCGAGCACATTCGTTGATGTTAAATCGAAACGCACTGCGACTTTATCCGCTTTTGAATAAATTGAAAAAAAGTTAAATGCATTCCAAAGCGGTTTTATAACAGTTTTGACTGCTTCTCTGATACCATTTGCGTCCTTGTCCATCACAAGCTCCTGACCTTTCATCACAGGTGATGACATCATGAACCAACGCATTGCATCCGCTCCATATTTTTCAAATACCTCTTTGGGGTCGGGGTAATTCTTTAAGCGTTTTGAAAGCTTTTGCCCTCCGTCCCCAAGAATAACACCGTGACAAATACAATTCAAAAATGGTGGTCTATCAAACAAAGCGGTCGAAAGAACCGTCATGGTATAAAACCAACCTCTTGTTTGCGCCAAGTATTCAACTATAAAATCAGCAGGAAAGTGATTTTCAAACCATTCTTTATTTTCAAATGGATAATGCATCTGCGCATATGGCATAGAACCGCTTTCAAACCAACAATCTAATACCTCTGGCACTCTCCTTAATTTTGATTGGCCTGTTGGGTCTTTTGGGTTTGGCTTAGTTAAATCATCGATGAACGGACGGTGTAGGTCATCCACCCTTACCCCAAATGATTCTTCTATTTCTGTTACGGAGCCGTAAACTTCGATATGAGGATATTTTGGATCATCACTTTGCCAAATTGGGATCGGACATCCCCAAAACCTGTTCCTTGAAATTGACCAATCTCTTGCATTTTCCAGCCACTTACCGAACAGTCCAGCTTTAATATGTTCAGGTATCCAATTGATCTGTTTGTTATTTTCGATCATTTTGTCTTTTATTGCCGTCACTTTCACATACCAAGAGGAAACAGCCTTATATATAAGTGGTGTGTCAGTACGCCAACAATGTGGATAATTATGGATATACTGTTCTGTTTTTATCCAAAGGTTCAGGTTTTTTAAACGGATTATAATGTCGTCATTTGTTTCAAAGACTTGTTTGCCAACATAATCTTCAACCGGATAAGTAAATTTACCAGCAGCATCCACTGGACAAACCAACTCTATCCCATATTTTTCACAAAGAATCTGATCGTCTTCCCCAAATCCTGGTGCTATATGCACAATTCCGGTTCCGTCATCAGTTGTTACAAAGTCGCCTGCTAGGATCGTAAATGCTTTTGGATGATCTTTAAAAAACTCAAAAGGTGGTATATAACTTAAGCCTATAAGTTCAGCTCCTTTGAATTTTTTTATGACAGAAGAGCCTAGCTCTTTAGCATATTTTGGCAGCAAATTTTCAGCTATTATAGCAACCTTCCCTTCCTTTTCCACTGCAACATAATCAATTTCCCTACCAACAGCAATCGCAAGATTTGATGGCAACGTCCAAGGAGTTGTCGTCCAAACTGCAAGCACCACAGAACCATAGCCTGCTATTATGCTGTCTCCATTCTTTAACTTAAAACCAAGTGTAACTGCTTTACTATGCTTTTCTCTATACGCATTGTCCATTCTTGTTTCAAAATCCGAGACTGGAGTTTCACAGGCCCATGAATATGGCATCACTCTCATAGATTGGTAGATTAATCCAGCTTTATAGAGTTCACTAAAAGCCCAAATCACACTTTCCATGTATGGCTTATCCATGGTTTTATAGTCATCCTTAAAATCAACCCAACGAGCTTGTCTATTAACGTATTCTTGCCATTCATTAGTGTATTTTAAAACAGACTCCTTACAATGTTGATTAAATCTATCTATACCATACTTTTCAATCGCAACTTTGCCTGATATCCCAAGTTCCTTCTCAGAGTACATCTCCGCAGGCAGTCCATGACAATCCCAACCAAATCTTCTATCTACTTTTTTACCTTTCATCGTTTGATACCTGGCGAATAAATCTTTGATGAAGCCAGTAAGAAGATGTCCATAATGAGGTAAGCCATTAGCAAATGGAGGTCCGTCATAAAAAACAAACTCTCCTTCTCCCCTCAAACTTTGTTCGAAGGTTTCATCATCATGCCATTTTTTCAAAACTTGTTTTTCTATAGCATTGAAGTCATCTGCATCTAAGTTTATTGCCATATTATATAGCCGCTGAAATAATCGAAAAGTTATATACTTATAAACAAAAATCATAAAAGAAGCAATTGCGCTTTTTGTTTACCCAACAAGAAAATGGCATTCCTAAATAAATATGGTTCTGTCGCATCTGTTGAAACACATAAGAATTTTTGATATTCTGAAAGAAATAGTTGCTGGTAATAATGTTTAAAGTAGACCCAAAATTAATGAAGTATTTTAAGAACCATGAATATGGCGCAGAAATCATTATGGTATCGCTGTATATGAAAGGAAGATATTCTTTAAGTTACAGAGAGATAGAAGAGATAGGCGGGTTGAGAGGACTCAACATAGATCACGCCACTCTACAAAGATGGGTAGTAAAGTTTATGCCAATACTTGAAGGAAGATTCAGAAAAAGAAAAAAAGCCAGTCAACGGCAGCTGGAGAATGGACGAGACATATATCAAGGTTAAAGGTAAATGGGTCTATTTGTATAGAGCAGTTGATAAATACGGGGATACCATAGATTTTATGCTAAGAGCAAAAAGAGATAAAAGGGCAGCTAAAGCGTTTTTCAGGAAAGCAATTAAATCTAGTGGCCAGCCTATAAAGGTTAATATAGATAAAAGTGGCTCTAATACTTCTGCTTTGAATTCGATCAATAAGCCATTATCTAAAGAAGACCAAATAGAAATTAGGCATAACAAATATCTAAACAATAGGATAGAAGGCGATCACAGATTTGTAAAGAAACGAACTAGACCGATGCTTGGTTTCAAATCCTTTAGAAGTGCCGCCAGGACTATTGCAGGAATAGAGCTCTTGCACATGATTAAAAAAGGACAACTTGCTGACAATGACAATTATAATTCTGACTTTGATAAATTTCTTTGGTTCTGTCGCATCTGTGAAAATTCAGTGCAAAAAAGTGAAAAGTGAAAATTTCAAAGTGCGGAAAATCGGGAGTTAAAAATTCTTAATTTTTACTTTTTATTTCAAAAATTAACAGATGCGACAGAACCCAAGCAACACAAAAATGTAAAAAAAGAAGTTTAATGTTGGCATAAGTCAGCTATTTACGTTTGTTATCAAATATATACTCTTCTTATCTCAAGAACGGTTCTGTCGCATCTGTTGAAACACATAAGAATTTTGGCTCTGTCGCATCTGTAATATGATGCAAAAACTTTCAAATTATTTGTATATTTTTCCATTAAGCAGTTAGTGAAAGAAATGGTTCTGTCGCATCTGTTAATTTTTGAAATAAAAAGTAAAAATTAAGAATTTTTAACTCCCGATTTTCCGCACTTTGAAATTTTCACTTTTCACTTTTTGCACTGAATTTTCACAGATGCGACAGAACCCAGAATTGCAAGAATGACCAGAAAAACAAAGGTAGTTTCAAAATCTGAAGAAGTTGTCGATCTTACGATTAAGCTCTGGCTACATTTTGAGGATAACAATAATTTCCTAAGTGAGCAGGGCAATTTTATATCTATCTTTGGCTAACACTCTGAATGGATTTAGGGCTACATAGGCATGATATAACAGATAATATGTGGGATTTGATAAAGGATCATTTACCAGGAAGGGAAGGTACGTGGGGAGGTTTGGCACATAATAACAGAAGATTCATTAACGCAGTATTTTGGATATTAAGAACAGGTTCTCCCTGGAGAGATTTGCCTTCAGAATATGGAGGATGGAAAAATACACATAAAAGATTTTGCAGATGGAGAGACAAAAGGATATGGGAGGCTTTATTGGAGATATTTGTGAAAGAACCTGATATGGAATGGTTAATGATAGACGCAAGTCATAGTAAAGTGCATCCACATGCTTCAGGTGCAAAAGGCGGCAATCAAGATATGAGTCGTACAAAAGGGGGCTCAATACAAAGATTCACCTTGCCTTGGATTCACATGGTATGCCACTCAAAGTTATTATCACAAAAGGCTCAGAAGCTGATTGCAAGCAGGCTGTTAATCTTATTGAAGAGATGAAAGCTGAGTACTTACTAGCCGACAGAGGGTACGATGTTAATTACATAATTGACCATGCCCAAGAATTGGGCATGAGAGTTGTTATTCCTCCTAAAAAGAACAGAATCACCCAGAGAAAATACGATAAAGATTTATACAAAATAAGGCATATTGTAGAAAACACCTTTCTTCATCTTAAAAGATGGAGGGGAATTGCAACCAGATATGCTAAAAATTCAGCTTCTTTTCTTGCCGCAATTCAGATTAGATGCTTATCTCTTTGGCTTAAAATCTCATGACGACATTATCTAGAAAAGATACCAGAATAAAAAATATGCTTTTACAAAACTTCATCGCTTGTTTTTCTACTTTACACTTAATAGAGTACTTACTTTTTTGCATTATACAATTTGTTTGTATTTTTTGATGAAAGTTCTACAAACTATGTCAATAACTTGTTAGTTTGGTGTTAGTATTGTTTTCATCAACATTTACATTTTTTTTTATCAAAGTTATTATTAATGTTGATAAATTAAGAATCATTATAAAACACTACAAACCTACTCTGTGGTTAGTCTTAAGTGTTAATAAATGTTAGGCTGACCAAACCAACATTAAATAACTAACACTATTAAATAAAAATAAATATAATGTATAAGGTCATAATCAATAATGAATTTATAAAACATGAGTAATAATAAATTACTAATAAATGAGGTGGTATACGGACCATCCCAAACAACCCCCATTTGGTTTATGCGACAAGCTGGCAGATATCTAAAAGAATATATGGAAGAAAAAAGTAAGCATAAGTCTTTTTTAGATATGTGTTTAAACAGTGATTCGATGAAAGAAATAACTCTACAGCCATTGAGAAGGTTTGATTTGGATGCAGCTATTATATTTTCTGATATACTTATTGTACCTTTATCAATGAAGTTGAAGTTGGATTTTATAAAAGGGAGTGGACCGGTTTTTTTATCCAAAGATTTAGATGAAAGGCTAAACCAAGTGGAAAAATCTGAAGAAGCATTTGATGTATATGACAAAGTTTTTGAAGGTATAAGAAAAATTAAGGAAGAGATTGACCAAAAACATAAAAGCAAAGCTATAATAGGATTTGCTGGCTCACCATTTACTGTTGCATGTTACGTGATACAAGGAAGGGGGGATAAAGATTTTAGTGAGGTGAGAAAGTTATATTTTAATGATAAAAAAAGATTTTTAAGAATTATAGAAATATTAACAAGGGAAACAATAAAATATCTAAAAGGACAAATTGATCAGGGAGTTGAAGTGGTAAAACTTTTTGATTCTTGGAGTGGGATATTGGCAGAAGATGAGTTTGAGGAGCTAGTGATAAAGCCAAATCAAAAAATTGTGAATGAGTTGAAGAATTATAAAAAAAACATCATTACCAATACCTTTCCCAAAGGAAGTGGTGTTAAGTATAAGCGATTTTTGGAAATGGTGGATACAGATATAATAGCAATAGATCACACCATGCCAAAAGAATGGGTAAGAGATAATTTACAAGGCAAAGCAACAATACAAGGAAACTTAGATAATGCCATATTACTTGCGGAAAATGCGGATATAAAAGGGGAGGTAACAAAAATATTGGATGTTTTTTCAAAAGGAAAGTTCATATTTAATTTAGGGCATGGTATACTGCCAAGCAGTATGGTGGAAAAAGTTGAGGAGGTAGTAAAAGTAGTAAGGGAATATGACAGAAGAAAATAAAGTTACAGACACAAGGCCTCATAATATAGAGGCGGAGCAAAATCTACTTGGTTTGTTGTTGAGTAATAATGAAAACATAAACAAAATAGGTGATATTATGAGGGAGGAATATTTTTATTTACCTCTTCATGGAAAAATATATCAAGGAATCAGCAAATTGATGGATAGGGGTATGGTGTCAGACCCTATAACAATTAAAAATTATTTTGCAAAAGAAGAAATATTTAAAGAAATCCAAATGGATAGCTATGAATATTTATTAAAATTAGTAGCAGATGCACAGCTAAATACAGACATAAAAACATTAGCAAAAAATATATACGACACTTATTTGAGAAGGCAAATAATAAATCTCAGCGAGGAATATGTTGTAAAAGCGAAAGAAGAAAAAGTAGATGAGAAAGGAGAGGATTTAATAGAATCCATGGAGCATGAGCTGTATAAATTGGCAAGTAGCGGTGATTACGACAACAAAGTTTATAGTTTAGTAGATTCTGTAAAAGGAGCTTTAGGCAGAATTGAAAAAGCTTTAAAAAGCACAAAGGAAATCAGTGGTGTGACTACAGGGTACATAGAGTTAAATAGATTTACAGGAGGTTTTCAAAATTCTGACTTAATCATAATAGCAGGGAGACCTTCAATGGGGAAAACTGCGCTTGCGGTTAATATAGCGTTAAGAGCTGCAAAAGAATTTGCAAAAGAATATGAGTTGGGCGAAACAAAAAATAAGAAATCGGTTTGTTTCTTTTCATTAGAGATGTCGGCAGAACAACTTGCGTCAAGGATATTATCTATGGAAACAAAAATAGACGGTTCCAAAATAAGGGTTGGTAAAATCAACAAGGAAGAGCTGAAGAATTTATCACAGCAAATAATCAATTTAAACGATGTGCCAATAATGATAGACGACACACCAGATCTTACGATATCTGCTATCAGAACTAAAGCCAGGAGAATGAAAAGACAGCATAATCTTGGCATGATAGTGGTTGATTACCTGCAATTAATAAACTCTGTAAGTAAAAACAAAGAGAATAGAGTTCAAGAAATAGCAGAAATATCTCAGGGATTAAAGGCGATAGCCAAAGAATTGGATATTCCAGTAATAACAGCATCGCAGTTATCAAGAGCTGTAGAATCAAGAGAGGATAAAAGACCACTATTGTCAGATTTAAGAGAAAGTGGAAATATAGAGCAAGACGCTGATATAGTAATGTTTATATATAGAGAGCAATACTATTTAGGTAGGAAAATACCATCATCAGATGAGAAGAAGTTGTTAGAATGGCAAGAGAAGATGGAGAAGGTTGAAAATATAGCAGAAATAATAATAGCAAAACAAAGAAATGGGCCGGTTGGAAATTTTAATTTAAGATATGATAACAAAACAACAGGATTTGAAAATTTGGCTTAAGTTATGAGAATTATATTTATGGGCTCTCCAGAATTTGCAGCCCCAACTTTATTAGCACTTGTAAGCACACAACACCAGGTTATAGCAGTTTACACAAAGCCGCCATCTTATTCAGGAAGGGGCCTGCAAGAGAATAAAAGTGTGATTCATAATTTAGCAGAAAAATTTGACATTTCTGTCATGACTCCAAAGAGACTGAGAGATTCTGAAAATATAGAGGTTTTTCGTTCTTTTGCTCCTGATATTGTCGTGGTTGCAGCTTATGGGCTGATTATACCTAAAGAATTTTTACAAATACCAAAATATGGTTTTATTAACGTACATCCTTCAGATCTTCCAAGATGGCGTGGTGCTGCTCCAATACAACGCACCATAATGGCAGGAGATACAAAAACTGCAATTTGTATTATGCAGATGGATGAGGGGGTGGATACAGGTGATATTATTTTACGCAAAGAAATCCTGTTAGATGATCAAATTACCGCAAAAGAACTACATGATATGTGTGCGGAAACTGGTGGAAAAATGGTTTTAGAGACACTATCTTTAATTGAACAAAAAAAAGTCTTACACAAAAAGCAGTCCGATATTGGAGTTACGTATGCGGAAAAAATACAATCTAACGAGGAAAAAATTGACTTTAATCTAGGGGCAATTGAGATTAATTGTAAAATTAGAACCCTAAGTCCAAGACCTGGCGCGTATTTTTTTTATAACAACGAGATAATCAAAATAATAAAAGCGCAAGTAGTGGATTTAAAGCATGATTTTGAACCAGGAATGGTTATTGATGACAACTTAAGTATCGCTTGTAAGGAAGGTGTAATCAAGCCAATTTTATTACAAAGGCAAGGAAAAAAAATGATATATACAGACGCTTTTCTTAGGGGATTTAACATCCCTGCTGGCAATAAAGTCCAGAAATAAAAGCTCTAGATCAGATTATATGCTTTCCAACTATTATTTTGTATTAATTAGCCCCGTGTTTCAAGACTTTGATACTCCACTGCTTGAGGTGATCATTTTATCAAGGATACCATTGATAAACCCAATTTCCTCCGCATGTCCTAAGGATTTTGAGATTTGCAGATAGTCGTTGATAACTAATGCCACCTGTGTTGTATCAGTCGTAGAAACATCGTAAGAACCAACCCGCAGAATAGCCAACACTAACTTTGGCAATCTCTCTATTTTCCATGCGTTATCAATATGAGTAGCGATTTTTCCATCAATTTTCGCCAAATTTTTCCAAATTGCTTCCAGCAAATTAAAATAAAATTTTTGGTCTAAGCTTCTCACTGGATACTTCTCAAGATGATAACTAACATAATCAGAAGCAACTTCAGCAAACTCCTTTTTACCCTTTATAATATCGATAGAATACATGGATTGTATAGCCAACATTCTTGTTGGATATAACGAGACCAGATGATTGACGTTATCAGTTAAATCTTGATGGTCCGCTATCATTATAAACCATGAATTGTTCCTTGATTTTAATCATTTGTATGCACGCAACAGCTGCATTTTTTCCATACTCCTCAGCACGTACAATGGCTTGTTCCATAGTATCAACCATCAACACCCCAAATCCCATTGGTAAGGAATAATATATGGAGATGTCCTGTAGCGCTCTGGCACACTCCTTTATAATCACATCGTAATGCGAAGTTTCACCTCTTATAGCGCAACCCAAAGCTATCACTCCACTATACTCAAAAGATTCCAGCGCAATGTTAATAGAGCTCCCTAACTCAAACACCCCTGGAACTACAATTTTTTGGTAAAGAAGATTATTTTTCTGTAATTCCGGAATAACTGCTTGTAGCAAAGTCTCGGAGATATCTTTATAAAAATCCGCAATTGAAATTAAAACTTTTGTCATTAAACCATGAATTACTAACTTGGTGCGGATGAAGGGACTTGAACCCCCAAGCCTTGCGGCACTAGATCCTAAGTCTAGCGCGTCTGCCAATTTCGCCACATCCGCTAAATAAACTAATTTATTCCTATATTACTTTTATTATTTTGTAAAATAAGTACAATGCACATTAATCTATTAAACAAAATAGAAAATACACTGAATAAAATTTAAATCAAGAAATTATTGAAAAACTTGCTATGACATACGTTGTTACAGATAAATGTATTAGGTGCAAATATACGGATTGCGTTGAAGTGTGTCCAGTGGACTGCTTTTACGAAGGCAAGAATATGCTGGTGATTAACCCTGAAGAATGTATTGATTGTGGGGTATGTGTGCCTGAATGCCCTATTGGAGCCATTGAACCTGAATCAGAAAAACTGATCAAATGGTTGGAATTAAACAAAGCATATTCTGATATTTGGCCTAATATTACCGATAAGAAAGAGGCTATGCCAGATGCAGAAAAACATGAAGGCGAAGAAATGAAGTACGAAAAATATTTTGAAGAAAACCTTAAAGACAAATAATCCTAGCATATATACTTTGTGTCTTTTAAGTTTTTACAGGAAAACCATAGTGAATTAAGTTAATGAATGGACGTATCTAGGAAAGAACAATCAAAAGAGCCAAAAAAGAGTGATGAAATATTTCTATTCATAAATGCCCAACGTTATGATAGCATACCCAGAATGTATAAAAAGTAAGTAGTTATTTTAATTTATGGAAAAATTTAGGGTTGAATCAGATACGATGGGTGAAATAAAAGTCCCTATGGATAAATACTGGGGGGCACAATCAGAAAGATCATTGGAAAATTTTAAAATAGGCATCGAAAAAATGCCAAAAGCTCTGATATATGCTTTAGCCCAACAAAAAAAAGCTGCAGCTCTTGCAAATCTGGATATAGGGAAGCTGGAATCTAAAATTGCATATGCGATCGCCAAAGCTGTCGATAGAATTTTAGATGGAGAGTTTGACTCCCATTTTCCATTATCTGTATGGCAAACTGGTTCTGGTACCCAAACCAATATGAATATTAATGAGGTAATCTCCAATATTTCAATTGAATCGCTTGGTGGAGCATTGGGAAGCAAAACCCCTGTGCACCCAAACGACCACGTAAATATGTGTCAATCATCAAATGACACGTTTCCAACCGCTATGCATATTGCAGCTGTGACAGAAATTAACCAAAAGTTATTCCCAGCTCTTTCACACTTAAAATCAGCATTAGATGCAAAAGTAAGCCTATTTAAAGATATTATAAAGATAGGCAGAACTCATTTGCAGGATGCCACCCCTCTTACGTTAGCTCAGGAGTTTTCTGGTTATGCAACGCAAATTAAGTACGCCATAAGTCGCATAAAGCAAAATCTACCAAGCCTTCTCCAGCTCGCTCAAGGTGGAACAGCGGTTGGTACTGGGATTAATTGCAGCCAAAGTTTTATTGATAATTTTATCAAACATATCAATGAAATGACGGGCTTTGAGTTTGCCACGTCAGAAAATAAATTTGAATCATTAGCCACTTGCGATGCATTGGTGCAAGCAAGTGGAGCATTAAACACTTTAGCTGTAAGTTTAATGAAAATTGCCAATGATATTAGATTTTTGGCATCTGGGCCAAGGTGTGGGCTTGGCGAACTGAAAATTCCTGAAAATGAGCCAGGTTCCTCAATTATGCCAGGCAAAGTAAACCCCACACAATGCGAAGCCATCACGATGGTTGCAGCTCAAGTAATGGGCAACCACGCTACAATTACATTAGCCGGCTCAAACGGCCATTTCGAGCTTAACGTATTTAGACCTGTTATTATATATAATTTCTTGCAATCTGTTACTTTACTTTCAAATGCTATTATAAGCTTTACTAATCAATGTGTAGTAGGAATTGAGGCAAATGAAGAAAGAATAGATAAATTGCTGCATGAATCTCTTATGCTTGTAACTGCTTTAAACCCATATATAGGTTACGACAACGCAGCGAAAATTGCGAAAAATGCTCACAAAAAGAACATTACTTTAAAACAGTCAGCGATTGATCTGAATTTAGTTTCTGGTGAAGATTTTGATAAGTGGATTAACCCAAAGGATATGATCAAACTCCAAGATTAAAATTTATGCAAAAAAAATCTGTTGATGAGATGTTTTCAAGGTTCAGCAAAAGAGAACCAAAACCAAGAATTGAACTCCATTACAGCAATAACTTCACATTGTTCGTAGCGGTAGTGCTCTCAGCTCAATCCACAGATAAGGGTGTAAATAAAATTACCCCCGATTTATTCCATGAAGCAGACAACCCATTTAAAATGCTTTTGCTAGGTGAAACAAGACTAAAAGAACATATAAAAAGCATAGGTCTTTATAATTCAAAGGCAAAAAATATCATAAAAGCCTGCGAGATAATGGTGAATAAGCACAACAATCAATTGCCAGATAATTTCGATGATTTATGTGCCTTACCAGGAGTTGGAAGAAAAAGCGCCAATGTACTGATGAACTCTCTGTTTGGTCACCACACCATAGCCGTCGATACTCATGTGTTTAGGGTGAGTAATCGTATGGGGTTGTGTAAAACAAAGACCCCAGATGCGACTGAAAAAGCGTTGCATAAAAAAATTCCGGCAAAGTGGAAAAATTATGCGCACCATTGGCTGGTTTTGCATGGCAGATATGTTTGCAAAGCAAGAAACCCTATGTGTTCAGATTGCATTGTTGCAGATATATGTGAATTTAAAAATAGGAGAGTGTTGCCATAAGATAGATAAGATGCTAAAATGAATATAGCGAGCAACAAAGAAAATAGAAATATGAATACAGAGTGTAAAAAATGCAGTAGCAGTAAATACGTTAAGAATGGTAATATTATGGGTATGCAAAGGTATAAATGCAAAGAGTGTGTATGTAATTTTACAAGCACTAAATTAAGAGGCTGTTCGCCAGAGATGAAGGCTCTGGCAGTGTTATTGTACAGCATGGGAAAAAGTAGCTTTAGATGGCTAGGGAAATTATTTAAAGTAGCTCATACTAGCGTATATAAGTGGATAATACTGTATGCTAAAAAGATACCAAGACCAACAGTGCCGGAAGAATTGAGAGAAGTTGAAATAGATGAGATGTGGCATTTTGTAGATTCAAAAAAACAAATTATGGATATGGAAAGCCTATAGTAGGGAGCTCAAGAGAGTTGTTGCCTGGGTGGTTGGTAAGCGTAACGTTACAACCTTTAGAAAATTGTGGAAAATCATAAGTAGAGATAATTGCACTTATTACACAGACGATTGGTCTGTTTATTCAGAGGTTATACCTCGCCATCAACATGTTGTTGGCAAACAACATACACTCTCAATTGAGTCCAATAACTCAAACACAAGGCACAGAATTGCAAGAATGACCAGAAAAACAAAGGTGGTTTCAAAATCTGAAGAAGTTGTCGATCTTACGATTAAGCTCTGGGTACATTTTGAGGATAACAATAATTTCCTAAGTGAGCAGGGCAATTTTATATCTATCTTTGGCTAACACTCTGTAAAATAGATCATGCATAACTTGAGTGTGAGACGCGTACAAAAAGTTATCTGTCGTCTATAATAAAAAAAATTGAGTGCTTTTATTGGCCTAAATCATGCAATTAGGTTATCAGGTAAAAGTGTTAGAGGACGTTCAGGAATTGCCAAAATGGGTAGTAATATATTGCGTAAAGCCTTGTTTTATCCGCTATGGCTGCTTCTAGATTCAATCCTCTTATGAACTTGTTATTGTGCAAAGTATATTGACACACATGCATATCTTTTGTACACTACCCACCATGCTCATATCTAATATATGTAGCATAAAATAAAATTGTGAAATTTTTGGGAGATACAATGAAGAAATTAATGGTATTTGCATTCTTGTCTATGTTGTCTGCTTGTGGTAGTACATCAAATTTACAAAAGACACAAAATCTTGCGACTAACCAGGATATAAGTAGCTATAGTTGTGTGACGGTTGATGACTTTTCTCACGACGCCGGCAAGCCAAACAATGATGACACAATGAAATTAAGAGGCAAAATATTTGCCGACACTATAGCTGACGAAATTAAATCAAAGAAAGTATTTGATGAGGTTGAGCGCGGGGGTGGGGGCAGCAAAACGAATTCATGTCTGCTTATCGATGGCGAAATAATAAAATGCGATGAAGGTAATGCTGCTGCGCGCATGCTTATTGGTTTAGGAGCTGGAAGTTCTTATTTTGATGCAAACGTTTTCTTCAAGGATAGTAAGACGAAAGAGGTATTGGGAGAAATTAAGGTTAGCCAAATGAGTTGGGCATTAGGAGGCGCACTTGCTGCTGGCCAGGATGTCTTGTCCTACATGAAAGCAGCATCTTCGAAAATTGCCCGCGAATTGGCATCGGCTAAAAAACAATAGATATCTTACATAGCTTATGCATGCAGTCCCTCCGTCAAATTTTGATGGAGGGACTAGGGTATACTCTTCCCTCGATGAGGCTAGTTGATTTTCCTCATCTCTTCTAAGAGAGCCTCTTGTATTTTAGTAAACTTCTCTATTTGCTCTTGAGATTTTTGTGCTTCCTGGTACATCGCAACAATTTTATCAGTTATATCCTCACTCTTGACTTCTTGCAATGCTGAGTTATCTACTACAGCGTTTTCCTGCTCATAAAAAACTTGTGCGTCATTCATAACTTGATTGTTATTTGCGGTATACTGCTGAACAACTGCCTGACTTTCTAATTCCAATCTCTGCACTTCTTCTTGCAGTACATTTGTTCTTGACAGTAGTTCTTTTTCTTGGGCTAAGTATTGTTCTTCACGTAAACTTAGTGCGTCTGCCCTCTCTTTATATTCATTTTGCATAGCCTCTATTCTCTCGTTAACTTCGGGTAGATTGAGTGGATTTTCTTGACGCATATCCTGAATTATTTGTTCCATTTCTGTTCTAGAATTGGTCAAATCTAACCTATCCTGTACCAGCATTTCTCGAACGTTGTCAAGGCTTGCCTTGTCTTCAATTAACCCTCTTGCTTCTTCATGTAGTTTTGTTGTTCTTGTGGTAAAATCATCTATTCTCTGCTCTCTCTGCTCCTTATCATTATAAAACCCTCCGTAAACATCATCAAATGTTTTAGATTGATCTAACATTGGTGGATTATCTGGCTGAGGTGTTTCTGGTGTTTTCCACAAAAGATTAGTAATCCCATCTCTTACGGTTCTGTCGCATCTGTTAATTTTTGAAATAAAAAGTAAAAATTAAGAATTTTTAACTCCCGATTTTCCGCACTTTGAAATTTTCACTTTTCACTTTTTGCACTGAATTTTCACAGATGCGACAGAACCGAAAAATGTCATCAGCGCATCAAATAATAATGGTATGTTTGGATCAATTGGTTGGTAGTGAGCATCAATATCGCAAATTTAAGGAGCTGTTTAATTTTGGGGCAGCAGAGCAAGAGGCTCTGTCGCATCTGTAATATGATGCAAAAACTTTCAAATTATTTGTATATTTTTCCATTAAGCAGTTAGTGAAAGAAATGGTTCTGTCGCATCTGTTGAAACACATAAGAATTTTTGATATTCTGAAAGAAATAGTTGCTGGTAATAATGTTTAAAGTAGACCCAAAATTAATGAAGTATTTTAAGAACCATGAATATGGCGCAGAAATCATTATGGTATCGCTGTATATGAAAGGAAGATATTCTTTAAGTTACAGAGAGATAGAAGAGATAGGCGGGTTGAGAGGACTCAACATAGATCACGCCACTCTACAAAGATGGGTAGTAAAGTTTATGCCAATACTTGAAGGAAGATTCAGAAAAAGAAAAAAGCCAGTCAACGGCAGCTGGAGAATGGACGAGACATATATCAAGGTTAAAGGTAAATGGGTCTATTTGTATAGAGCAGTTGATAAATACGGGGATACCATAGATTTTATGCTAAGAGCAAAAAGAGATAAAAGGGCAGCTAAAGCGTTTTTCAGGAAAGCAATTAAATCTAGTGGCCAGCCTATAAAGGTTAATATAGATAAAAGTGGCTCTAATACTTCTGCTTTGAATTCGATCAATAAGCCATTATCTAAAGAAGACCAAATAGAAATTAGGCATAACAAATATCTAAACAATAGGATAGAAGGCGATCACAGATTTGTAAAGAAACGAACTAGACCGATGCTTGGTTTCAAATCCTTTAGAAGTGCCGCCAGGACTATTGCAGGAATAGAGCTCTTGCACATGATTAAAAAAGGACAACTTGCTGACAATGACAATTATAATTCTGACTTTGATAAATTTCTTTCACTAACTGCTTAATGGAAAAATATACAAATAATTTGAAAGTTTTTGCATCATATTACAGATGCGACAGAGCCTGCCCGGCGCACACAAAGATTCTTATCCCTTTCAACAGATGCGACAGAACCCTTTTTTTCTCATCTTCTCTATATTCATTTAGCAATTCCAATAAATTCATGGTATAATTCTACTTAAGTAATTAATATTTTAATATTTTTATATGACTCCAAATGTACGTACATGGATGAATGACAAACGCGATCTAGCCTATATGGATTTTACTTTTGCAAGCGGCGGATATTTTTTACTAAGAGTAAATGGGCAATCTGCCGTTCTTAATATGATAGAGTCGTTTGGTGAGCCTGAGCAAGTTGTTGTTACTGATCAAGGTGTCTTATATAGACGCTACAACATTAGTGATATCCAAGCAATCAATATACATAATAGAATTGCAAGTGGTAAGACCAGTGATTATGATATTAGCTTTATTATACCTCAAAGCACTTTATCTTTAAATTTAGATTTAAATAAATTTTACCGTAATGTGCGTGCATTCCAATACACAATTGACGGTCAGCTACATGTTTTTGCGCATGACGTTCAAGGCAACGTTTTTAAAAATTTTAACAAGGTAGGTGGTAGTGATTACGTTACAAGTTATGATTTGATATCTAAAGATGGTGAAGTTCAAAACGACCTGTTATACTTTAATTGTAAGCAATATAGAAAGGTTAGCGAAGATGATGTGAGTATACGCAATACGCTTAATCAAATATTTCAAGATTATGATCTGTATGTAGATAATTTGGATAAAGATAATTTAAACAAGGCTATTATTATTAGCAAGAACGCTGATGGTAACATTAGAGTCTTTGGCAATGTTAAGGAGAATAAACAATTATATACCGATGAAAAGTTAACTTATTTTGATGAATTTTATGATCATGGATATGCAGGGACTACATTTGCAGGATGCCCAAAGGCTAAATTCGTAAAGTATTCAGATGGACGTATATATGATAACATGTATAACGGAAAGATAAATGTTGCTAAGAGAAAGCAAGTAAGCGATGGTAGCGATCCATATTTCAAGAAAGCGGACATAACTTCAGCTAGTGAAAATAATAGACAGTATGGCAACACTTTTAGCGATTCTGCATTGCGCGCTTTTGAGCACATGCCAAAATCTGAATACATCGGTCATAAACTCGGCTCATATTTTTATCCGCTCCTGAATTATAAAAACAGCTTTATTGATAAGCATGACGAGGAAATTGAAAAAATTACAAAAATATTTAGTCATGCTACTGCAAATCCGTTTGATAATTTGTATAGGGGCGATATGACAGAATATTTCTTGGCGCTTCAAGAGAGTGTGGTAAATATAAGAGAAAATGCCCTTAAGCTAAGCAAAGAAAATGATTTAATTGTACATGATATCAACGATCTGCGCTCAATAATTGATAAGGTCATAGATAGTTCGCACAAGAAATACAGCGAAGATCCATACTTTGAGGCTAAGCGCGCTGAGCGAGCGCGTATTATTGACGGTGTGTTTAATAATTTGGTGCAAAAAAAAGATCATAGCGCATCACAACAAACTGATATTAATGATTGGCCTGATACTTATGTTAGTATTAATCCAGATAATGAAAAAATTCCTGTGGAAGTAAAAAGTGTTGATAAAAAGCTAATAGAAGGTCTAAACTACTATATAAGAACCTCAGACAAAACTGCAATTACTGATTTTGTAGTAAAGCAATTATGGAATCAAAAAAGAAAATTAGATAAGTTAGATGCTGATACTAAGAAATACCATGATAGTGTTGAGTACATAAAACACGGTAATAAACTAGAAGTTACAGAAGAAGATGGTGGAGATCAGAGTAGAGAAGAAACCAAGTCCAATGGCGCTAATGAGGAAGATGGTGGAGATCAGAATAGAGAAGAAACCAAGTCCAATGGCGCTAATGAGGAAGATGGTGGAGATCAGAGTAGAGAAGAAACCAAGTCCAATGGCGCTAATGAGGAAGATGGTGGAGATCAGAGTAGAGAAGAAACCAAGTCCAATGGCGCTAATGAGGAAGATGGTGGAGATCAGAATAGAGAAGAAACCAAGTCCAATGGCGCTAATGAGGAAGATATAGAAACAATAACGCGGTCGCAGCCCAAGGCAAAACCATTCAGTGAAATTACTAAAGCTACGAGAGCGCATAATTACATATCCGACATGAAGGTGCGTGATGAGCGCATCGAGGTGCAAAACAAAGTTGCTGAGCGCATAGGCATATCGGGCATCTTGGGAATTCAATTAGTTAAAAGCGATTTGTATAATGAGTTGTCAGAGCGCAAGAGATATAAAGAGAATGCTAAATCGTATGATGAGTTATTAGAGCGCAAGATGGATAAAGAGTATATTGAAAAATTAAAGAAGAACAAAGAATATAAAAGAGAATTTGAGATAAAATGTAGAGTCCATAAAGAATATATTGAAATAACAGAGCTTACTAAACCTACCGAACATTATGAATGGGCCAGTAAATTATTAAATGACTTCATGTGTGATTATTCTTTACCTAAAGACAAATATAATGTTAACTATAAAGCGGTTGATAAAGATATAAGGGCTTTAGATGAAATTTACTCGCTACTATCTAAGCATGGCTATTTATCTGCTACTCAAAAACATGCAGAGCAGTATGATGGTTGCAGTGTGAAAAAGGTAGATTTTAATTACACACCACACAATCTTTTTGAAAAAGGAGCTATTGATAAGTATATTATCAATCCACTGAGTAAATTAGACGTTAAGTTAGATTTGGAAAATAATAAGCCAGTAGTGACCAAAGAGGCGCAGCCTTGGTTTGATATAAAAAAGGTGACAGAACCTATTTTTAAGCTTTTCGAATCTAGGATTTGCGATTTAAAATTTAATGAGGGCGCATCTTGGCACTCGCCACCTGAGACGCAACCAGAAGTTGAGCTGCTAAATCTGCGTCTTAAGCAATATGTCTCTGTCATTAGAGGTGTTGAAAAAAGTGTCAAAGCGCTAGCAAAAGATGTTTTTCATAAAAAAGACAAAGAGTATATAATATGTCAGGATGGTAAATTAATACTTGATGAACATGAAGGGGTTATTGAAATGCAAAGTGATGTAGCAAATATAGGGTCCCTATTTGTAACTAAAAGCCGATTGGATTATTTTGCTAATAAAGTTGCGGATGAGAAAGCCCCTTCTCTTAATGATCGAATAAATGAGTTTTTTGTTGATTTTGCATATAGGGTATCACCTGAAGCGATGATGGATGTAAAGCGTTACAATCCAAAGCCGCTGAAGTCACTGGAATTTCAACGTGTAGATCAGGGTGTTAAAATTACGGCTGAATCTAAAGAGCAGAGGATTCAAGAATTAAAAAAAATAGGTAAATATTTTAACGAGCAAAATGAAAAATATTATTCCGATCTATACGAAGGATATGAAGGTACGTGGACTGATCAATTTATAAGTGGTGCCAATGCTATTGGGAACCTTGCAACTATGACTCAAACTGCGTCTCTTGGCACCAATCTCGTAAAGGCTTACTACGTTCCTACTGCCAATAATGTTATTAATGTGGTGACCAGCGGAGCGCATACAGCCAGTGGCATGCTTGGGGCACCCATAATCTCTGTTGGCGTTCAAGCTGCAGTAGGGATTACATCTGCGGCTCATAAGGCTTTTTATGCGGACTTCAAAGGTGCACTTTTAGAGCTTGGCAGCACAACTCTTCATGTTGTTTCTGCTGCTGCACCTGCTGCTATATTATATGTGAACCCTTTTATTGGTCTTACATATTTAGCTGGTACATCTATGTATGTAATAGGGCAAACTGTATATGACATTAATCATTACTGGAGATATGAATTTCAATCAGAGGACGAGAAGTTAGCCTCAGCTATGCAGTGGAAGAAGATAAAATCCTTTTCACTTTGGTCTTCTAATAATAGCTATGATGTTGAGTTAAAAAATTCTCTTGGGAAAATGCAGATTGAATCTTACTCTGAGCATAGGCTTATCAAAGATTGCGAATCTTATATGAATCAGCAATATGGCAAAAGTTATTATGAATTTACTGTTAATACAGAATTTAATGAAGATTATGTGAATTCGTGCTATGATCTATATGCAACATCTGAATCATCATCTTTTAAATATAATACTCATATAGTTGCGCATGAAAATTCCAAGATTACAGAGCGAGGCTGCGATGTTCTTGCAACGCTTGGTAAAGGTGGCCTCATTAGCGTCTGTTATGACAGTGATTTAGATATGATGTATAATTACTTTACGAGCTGTAGTGGCAGTAATGGAAGTGATAACTGTATAGATTCCTATGTTGTTAATTAGAATTTTTGCGCTCTATCTTACCTGTTGAAAAGAATAAGAATCTTTCATATTCTGAAGGAAATAGTTGCTGGTAATAATGCTAAAAACAGATCCATTATTCTTAGTCTATTTTGGTTCTGTCGCATCTGTTGAAACACATAAGAATTTTTGATATTCTGAAAGAAATAGTTGCTGGTAATAATGTTTAAAGTAGACCCAAAATTAATGAAGTATTTTAAGAACCATGAATATGGCGCAGAAATCATTATGGTATCGCTGTATATGAAAGGAAGATATTCTTTAAGTTACAGAGAGATAGAAGAGATAGGCGGGTTGAGAGGACTCAACATAGATCACGCCACTCTACAAAGATGGGTAGTAAAGTTTATGCCAATACTTGAAGGAAGATTCAGAAAAAGAAAAAAGCCAGTCAACGGCAGCTGGAGAATGGACGAGACATATATCAAGGTTAAAGGTAAATGGGTCTATTTGTATAGAGCAGTTGATAAATACGGGGATACCATAGATTTTATGCTAAGAGCAAAAAGAGATAAAAGGGCAGCTAAAGCGTTTTTCAGGAAAGCAATTAAATCTAGTGGCCAGCCTATAAAGGTTAATATAGATAAAAGTGGCTCTAATACTTCTGCTTTGAATTCGATCAATAAGCCATTATCTAAAGAAGACCAAATAGAAATTAGGCATAACAAATATCTAAACAATAGGATAGAAGGCGATCACAGATTTGTAAAGAAACGAACTAGACCGATGCTTGGTTTCAAATCCTTTAGAAGTGCCGCCAGGACTATTGCAGGAATAGAGCTCTTGCACATGATTAAAAAAGGACAACTTGCTGACAATGACAATTATAATTCTGACTTTGATAAATTTCTTTCACTAACTGCTTAATGGAAAAATATACAAATAATTTGAAAGTTTTTGCATCATATTACAGATGCGACAGAGCCGTAGATGAAGATGGATATGAGATAGATGTCTTCCTACAGACCAGACGTAATAAAAAGTCTGCGATAAGGTTTTTATCAAGATTATTACAATCAAATCCAGTACCCAGAGTAATCGTGACAGATAAATTAAAAAGCTATACCAAACCTATAAAAGAAATGTGCCCTAAAACAGAGCATAGGCGCCATAAAGGATTAAATAATAGGGTTGAAAATGCACACCAACCAACACGCAGGAAAGAGAAATGCCTAATAAAATTCAAATCTCCTTCTGGGGTACAGCAAACTCTTTCTTTGATGGGAAAAATAAGGAACATATTTTCAGTAGATGTGGGCAGGTATATTAACAGTTCTAGCAAGCAAAAAGAAATGTTTTTGAAGCTAAATCTATTTGGGATCACGCCGCTCAATCCATAGCTGCTGCATAATTTTCAAAAAGATGCTCTGTCACGCCCTTACCTCCATTAACTTGACGGTGCCGTTCTCCCTGGAGAGATTTGCCTTCAGAATATGGAGGATGGAAAAATAGGCTCTGTCGCATCTGTAATATGATGCAAAAACTTTCAAATTATTTGTATATTTTTCCATTAAGCAGTTAGTGAAAGAAATTTATCAAAGTCAGAATTATAATTGTCATTGTCAGCAAGTTGTCCTTTTTTAATCATGTGCAAGAGCTCTATTCCTGCAATAGTCCTGGCGGCACTTCTAAAGGATTTGAAACCAAGCATCGGTCTAGTTCGTTTCTTTACAAATCTGTGATCGCCTTCTATCCTATTGTTTAGATATTTGTTATGCCTAATTTCTATTTGGTCTTCTTTAGATAATGGCTTATTGATCGAATTCAAAGCAGAAGTATTAGAGCCACTTTTATCTATATTAACCTTTATAGGCTGGCCACTAGATTTAATTGCTTTCCTGAAAAACGCTTTAGCTGCCCTTTTATCTCTTTTTGCTCTTAGCATAAAATCTATGGTATCCCCGTATTTATCAACTGCTCTATACAAATAGACCCATTTACCTTTAACCTTGATATATGTCTCGTCCATTCTCCAGCTGCCGTTGACTGGCTTTTTTCTTTTTCTGAATCTTCCTTCAAGTATTGGCATAAACTTTACTACCCATCTTTGTAGAGTGGCGTGATCTATGTTGAGTCCTCTCAACCCGCCTATCTCTTCTATCTCTCTGTAACTTAAAGAATATCTTCCTTTCATATACAGCGATACCATAATGATTTCTGCGCCATATTCATGGTTCTTAAAATACTTCATTAATTTTGGGTCTACTTTAAACATTATTACCAGCAACTATTTCTTTCAGAATATCAAAAATTCTTATGTGTTTCAACAGATGCGACAGAACCTCATCTACAGCTCTCCACAAAATAAAATATTTACCGTTAATTTTAATGCTCATCTCATCCAAATGCCATTTATCCTTTGCTTTCCTCTACTTCTTCTTGATTATATCTAAAAACCTTTTTCCAAATTTAATACACCATGCTCTTATCGTTTCATGGCTTACTTCTATACCCCTTTATAACAACTCTTCTGCTACGTCTCTATAACTCAAATTAAATCTGTGGTACAACCAAACTGCATGTCCTATTATCACCATTGGATATCTGTATCTGCTCGCTCTTTCTTCCATTGTTTTTCTATTATTTTTTATTTTGCTCCAATTTACTATTTTTTCCCTCTTCTCTCAATACCTTTTGCACCTCAACTTTTTTAACTTGACGGTGCCCAATGAACAAAGGTTCCTTATAACATATCGCTACTCCCAAACCGTGTATTGGAAACGATATAGCCAGATATAAAAAGTTCGCGGTCATGATGTAAGATATCATACAGACAAAAGCGTTTATGATAAAAAAGTTATAACTTGCCCCAAACAACAAAGTTGGTCTTGTCAACCCCACAAACAGATGATCGGTATTTAAAGAACCTGGCATAAATTCAAAAAAAATCACTTAACTTTCATAGTAACTACTTGCATCTTTGAGCACAAGCTATATTTTGATAAAAAATAATATTTCACTTATTTATGAAGTTTATAACTTTTGAAGGTTGTGATTTCTGTGGAAAATCGACACAAGTAGTTCTGTTGAAAGAATTTTTCCAAAGTGAGCAAAGAAAAGTACTCACAACCAGAGAACCAGGAGGCAGTGACTTTGCAGAGGAAATCAGAGGTTTGTTATTGTCAAAACATGGAGTTACCGACCCTCTTGTAGAATATTTACTACTTGCAGCTGCAAGAAAAGATCATGTGGATAGTGTAATAAAGAAGAGGCTAGACGAAGGCTATTATGTTATATCAGATAGATTTTACGATTCATCGTTATGCTATCAAGGGTATTACAAGAATCTGGACCTTAAGATATTGGAATACATAAAAAGTATTAGTATTGACAAATTTGAACCTGACTTAACGTTTGTAATAGACATCTCTATAGATGAAATCCAAAAAAGAATGGCAATCAAAAGAGCGGATAATAACTTGTATGATTTGAAAGACGTGCAATTTTATCAAACCATTAAAGACGGTTACTTAAAGATAGCACAAGATAATCCAAAAAGGATTGTGGTCATAGACGGCAATAAAAAAATTGCAGACATCCAGGATGAGATTATCCAAATAGTAAAGGGGCGAATTTTGTAGTTGATTTCCACTATGAAATAATGCAGTATTTCATAAAGTGTCTTTTACTGTCCCGAATGTTTTTTGCCAGATTAGTTTTTATATTGGTCTTCTCCTGCATGCTTAATTTTAATGGGCACCGTCAAGTTAAAAAAGTTGAGGTGCAAAAGGTATTGAGAGAAGAGGGAAAAAATAGTAAATTGGAGCAAAATAAAAAATAATAGAAAAACAATGGAAGAAAGAGCGAGCAGATACAGATATCCAATGGTGATAATAGGACATGCAGTTTGGTTGTACCACAGATTTAATTTGAGTTATAGAGACGTAGCAGAAGAGTTGTTATAAAGGGGTATAGAAGTAAGCCATGAAACGATAAGAGCATGGTGTATTAAATTTGGAAAAAGGTTTTTAGATATAATCAAGAAGAAGCAGAGGAAAGTAAAGGATAAATGGCATTTGGATGAGATGAGCATTAAAATTAACGGTAAATATTTTATTTTGTGGAGAGCTGTAGATGAAGATGGATATGAGATAGATGTCTTCCTACAGACCAGACGTAATAAAAAGTCTGCGATAAGGTTTTTATCAAGATTATTACAATCAAATCCAGTACCCAGAGTAATCGTGACAGATAAATTAAAAAGCTATACCAAACCTATAAAAGAAATGTGCCCTAAAACAGAGCATAGGCGCCATAAAGGATTAAATAATAGGGTTGAAAATGCACACCAACCAACACGCAGGAAAGAGAAATGCCTAATAAAATTCAAATCTCCTTCTGGGGTACAGCAAACTCTTTCTTTGATGGGAAAAATAAGGAACATATTTTCAGTAGATGTGGGCAGGTATATTAACAGTTCTAGCAAGCAAAAAGAAATGTTTTTCGAAGCTAAATCTATTTGGGATCACGCCGCTCAATCCATAGCTGCTGCATAATTTTCAAAAAGATGCTCTGTCACGCCCTTACCTCCATTAACTTGACGGTGCCGTTTGAGAGTATCAATTTTATTCCAAAATTTAATAATAAAACGAAATTTACAAACATAAATAATGCATAGATAAAGGAGAGCCATTTTTTAGCTCTTAGCATGATATGTTGCCCTAAGAGACTTATAATAAAAAGAGCAGGAAATGTCCCAAGCCCAAAGAAAAACATAGCTAAAAATAATACCAATGGGGCATTTTGATGGGATGCAACCAGTATAATAGCACTAAATACCAATCCGCACGGAATCAGCCCTAAAATCATTCCCATAAACAAGCCCTTTATACCAAATGGGGTTAAGCTTAGCTGCTTTATAAAAGTAAGAATGTGAGACTCCCAAAACTTAAAAGATTTTAAAGAACGACTAAACATGTTAAGTTTTTTGCTGGGAATTAATTTAGAAAGCATCATTTGTAGATATATCAATGCGCAAACTATGAGTAAGATACCAGCCGCTATTTTAAAAGCGCTATTCTCTTTTAAGGATACAGATATAAAATTCACTGCCAATGTTAATAAACTATAAGTTAACGCCTTCCCTACATAATAAGGCATAGATAATGCGCAATTTAGCTTATTCCAATTGGTAAGCTGATTATTGTTTAGATGCATCAGCCTCATATTAGTTTGCCCCAAAACAATGGGCCCACACATCCCAACACAATGGGTAAAACTTCCAATAACCCCATAGACGAAAAGCGCCAGCACCAGCGTTAGGGATTCTATACCCAAAAGATTGGATTCCAATAGATACTGTACAAAAACGCTACCATTCTCATTTGCATGACCGTGACAACTCATAACTTATGTTATTCTTAAGAAATAACGAAAGTTTTAGCTTTTGTGTATATCGGAGGAATATAAGCGTTCTGTCCAATTTCATGCGTAACTTTTATCAATTTACCATTTAAATCAAAAGCTAGAAATTCGCCTTTTGAACTTAAAACATAAACGTTGTGTCCAACTATAATCGGCGCATTCCAATATCTAGCAGACGCCTTTTTATCTTTGTTTGACAAACAATCGAATAACTTCACTCTCCATAATTGCAGCCCATTAGAAGCATTGATTCCAACTAAATTGTTTTCTTCATCAAGTACGGTGAGCAACTCGTTTGATATATAGAACTGTCTGTTAGAAGCAACTTTGCTTTTCCATACTATAGCCCTGGTTGATAAATTTAATTTATAAAAATATCCGTTTGAAGAATAAAAGTACAATGAATCGTTTATTCTGACAGGTTGATATATCAAAGCTTCTTTGGAATCCAAGTTCATATCAAACATTAACGCGTTTGAATTGTCTATGATCCACGCTTCAAAACCAGTTCTAATATTAATGGCACTAATTCTTCCTGAACTGTCTTGTGTGATAAGCACATTTTCATATGGTATAGGAGAAGTGACATTTATAACACTAACATCTTCAGTCAATCCGGCTTTGTACCAAATAACCTCTCCGTTATCAGAATTCAAGGCATACATCCCATCGTTTATTGTTTTTAGAAACACGATTTTATCGTGAACTATAGGGTACGCTCTTACCATTTCTTGTAGATTTTTACTCCATAAAGATTTACCCGTCTTGGCGTCTATACAGTTGACGAAGTTAATTCCATAGGTTGCATAAATTTTAGTTCCGTTCTGAGATAAACCTCCATTGAGATAATCACCAAAGAAACTTGATCTTTTGCCTATAACATCACTCTTCCATTCCGCTTTTTTACTCGCGGAATTAAATCTTGTGACCACCCCTTTTCTATCCATGCTGATTATGTAGTCACTTCCTACTATAGGGTAAGAAATCATTGGGAAACCTGAAGACCCAACAGTTTTTAAAACGAAAAAGTCACTTTTGTTTAGCTCTTTCTCATTAGGGAAATTTTCGCCGTTTAAATAGTTGGAGTACTGCCATACAACATCGCTATTAAGTTGAGAGTCTTTTTTAATTTGTTTTTTTACACATGATGTAAGGAATAAAACTGACACTAAGCATATTGCCAATTTTCTTGTCAAAATTTTGTAAGAGTGCATAAATACCAACCTAAAAATTCAAATGGTCATTATCAACTCTTAATACTTCTTATTATTTTTGTTGTAAAGTGATAAGTTAGAATGTAGTCTTAATTTTAATCTTGTGAGCAATTTCTACGAATGAAAACAAAGCGAATTGCCTTGGTAATGCTGTTGTGCACATTAGCTGCTTTCATAACCGATATCAGCTATGCAGCTAATTTTTACGGGCAGTGTTTATTATCAAGCGGTGGTAACAGTAGTCAGGGTGATAATGTTGTGGTATTAACCCCCTTGGATGCCAAATGTCAGTCTAATTGTCAGGCGCGGTGTGATCAAGTGTTTTCGTATACCTTTAACCCATATGCTCAAATTAACACGGGGAGTGATTCCGCAAAGAATGGCGGCCAAGAACTTAATCAGGATATTTCAATAGATTGCTATTCTGCGTGCCAGAAAGGTGAAGAGTATAAAGGACGAGCTTTTAATGCATTTATAATCAGTTGTAACGACCCAACACAAGATGTTTTTCAGAAGTTATGCGTAGATAAGAACGGCAATCCTGCAACTGGATGTAAGGATGTTGATTTTGTTTCAGCAGATGAAGCAAGGTACGTGTGTTTTGCCAAAACTTTACAAGGAGAGGCGGCTGTTGGTGCAATTTGCAATCAAGATGCAAGTTACAATGTAGTACAAACAGGCTATACAGCCAAAGAAAGTGATGTGTTTGATTTGAGTTTGATAGGAGGTAAATCACAAAACCAACTTTTCCTATGTGGGAAGAAGCACATAAGTGTCACCCCTATATTTAGTGATATGCCAAACTCAAACGTTGTTCCTGCATCACTATGCGATACCAGTAAGTCTATGGATCAATGGTACAAATACGACACTTGGTTTACGTTTGATTGGAAAAATAAGAACAGCCATAGATACCTAGCAACTTTGGATGATCCAACGTTCAACTCCTTAAAACAAGCCCCCCAAACTTATTGGTACGAAACGATCTTAAGTGATGCAAAATTGTCAGCATCATACGTTGGTTGGGGGCAAAAAATCCACAGTTCTTCGATACTGGCATTGACATTCAGAATGGCGATTTGGTTTCAATTACTTGGAGCGGTGTTTATTCATATTCTGGGTGTAGTATCCCAATTCATGATGTGAAGAACGTGTATAAAGTCCTGCCTGCAGCAAATAGACAGAATATAATGACCCAATGTATATGGGATGACACAATCGCAGACGAGTCAAAATCTTTGTGTAAAGAGGCATGGTATAAAAACAGCTATTTGAGAATCAAAAACTCAAATGGCGGTGAAGATCATTTATACGGTGAAGAATTTAGGGTAGGAGGGATAGATGCGTTTGCAATAAATGCAGGAAACGAGCAAAAAACAAAGGTAACGCAGCAATATGGTTTAAATGGCACAGTCACTGATATGAATTTATATGTGACGCGCTACCCTGGCAGCATTACGAGTTCTAACAACAAAATTAATTGCACTTGCACAGAGCAGGATAATCCTGGATGTAAAAATTATAATGACTACCACTGCATTAATAAAGAGGCCTTTCAAGCTGGAAAAGCTCATTATGGCTTAAATGGTGTTCTTACAGATGATAGATTTAGTACTAGAAATCGCTTAGAGTTAGCCCATTATGATATGGGTGAGGGAAAAAATTCCACTTGGTATCAAGATAATACAGGTGGATATCAATTAGAAATCGACTGGAGCGGTTGCCCTAAAAACAATGGGGAAAATGTACAGTATACCGTTGCTCCGAAAGATTCTATACTGGACAACAGCGCAAAATGGGTTGATATTACACAAAACGATTGGACAAACGCTTATCTCACCATATCAAATAACGCAATCTCAACTGATTGTGTTAATGACAAAGAATGTTACGCTTTTCTAAGAATTAAGCTCGAGACACCAGTTGCTGGAATGGAGGAGAACTACAAATACCACAACACTTACGGACAATACAATGTAAGTTTTGTAAAAAGGGGGGATTCCAATTCGTGTAGCAAAGGCTTAATATACGATACAATGAATGATATTACCGACACACTTGTTGGCAAAAGAGATGTAAAGACAAATCAAAGAGATGTCGACACAGGAGCTGTTGGAGGCATATTCACGTCAGTTATCAAAAAAGCATCAACAGTGATCAAATTATTGGTTACCCTGTCTTTAATTTTTAGCGCGATAGCATATATGGTCGGCTTAGTGGATTATAATGGTGATGCATTTATCAAACTGGTTTTAAAATATGCAATAGTGCTTGCATTATTAACGGAAAAAAGTTGGGATTTCTTTGCTGGATTTATGGTACCTTTCTTTATTGATGGTAGTATTGAACTAGTTGCAAGATACTCTGCGGAGTCATTCCTTAGCTCAGATAATTGCTCGCATCAGATAATTCAGGATCCCTACATGATCTTCTCCATATTTGATGGGCCTATGTCAGAGTTCACTTCACCAATTATTTGGAAAAAAATATGGGCAATATGTACTAGCGGGTTATTAGGATTCTTTACTGCAGTGTTGCTAGTGATAGCAATAGGTTATTATTTTGTTGCTGTAGTCAAAGCAATTGCAATGTTTGTGTTTGCTTTAATAATGGATTCATTACTTATTTTGATGTCTCCAATTTTTATACCATGTATTTTATTCTCAAAAACAAAAGGGCTGTTCGATACGTGGGTTAAATACTTATTTTCCTACGCATTACAACCAATTTTTGTTTACACTACGATAATAATACTAAACTTTGTAGTAATAATGCTGATAAGTAGTATATTCAACTTTACAGCTTGTTCTGTTTGTTTGATTAAGCTTAATTTAGTGGTGGAAGAGCCATGTATAATATCTGGTTACCAAAGTATGATGGATGCCCATCTTCCTCCTGATGCTTCTCATCCGAGTCAATACACTTCGTTCTCGTCTTATGCAATGTCTTTTATTGGAGCTTTGGCTATATACATCATTGCGTCTGCTATGTCACAGTTTTCAACCGTTATGGCTGGCATCGCATCTTGGATTATCACTGGCAGTGCAATCAGGCATTCAAATGTTGGTTCTGTTGCTGATGATACTAGTAAGTATGTCCAGGCACAAGCTCAACAAGCAGCCCTCACTGTTGCTAGTGGTGGTTCTGCTGCTGCAGCTAAAGCTGCTAAGGCGTATCAGAAAATGAAACAGGGAGAGAATGACGGGTAGTAATAATAAGAAAGTATGAAAAATGATATTTACGAAAAACCCTATAGCTAATTTTGTTTTATCTGGTCAATCTGGATCTTTGTATGTTTTAGAAGGGTTAGTGATTTTTTTGCTTACCTGTTTTATCCTTATTGCGTTAAATAGAATGCGTCATCGACTGCGAAAGAAAAAAGGGATGAACAATTTGTATTTCATTATTTTGAACGCAATAAAACTTCCCATAAAAATTCTGCTCCTAGTTTTCTTTATATCATATGTTGTATCATTAATAGCAAGAGGTGCACATTTTGATTTTATCAATACTATTTCTCTGATAAGGAAAGTAGTTTTGGTATTTGTATTAGCGTGGGCATCTGTGAATGTACTACATCAATATGAACTATACCTAAAGAAAAAAAATGAAGGGTATCAAATACAGATAGATGCATTTTGTAGAGTGCTGAAAATCATTGTTGTGGTCTCTTCTATGTTAGTTATGATTCAAACAGCTGGTGTAAACATTAGTAGCTTGTTAGCACTCGGCGGTATAAGTGGACTTGTAATAGGTTTTGCATCAAAAGATTTGCTTTCCAATTTTTTTGGTGCAGCTTTAGTGTATTTAGACAAACCTTTTGAGATAGGAGACTGGATAAGTTCTCCTGATAGAAGTATAGAAGGGGTTGTGGAATTGGTAGGATGGAGACTGACGAAAATTAGAACGGCGGATAAATGTCCTATCTATGTACCTAACTCAGTATTTAATTCTATAATAATAGAGAATACGTCAAGAATGTCGCACAGGAGAATACAAGAAACAATAAGTATTAAGCATAGCGACCTTAAGATGCTGGAGAAAATTACAGCAGACATAAAGTCAATACTTAGAACCTATGAAGAAATTGATTCTGCTGAAACTACCTCTGTTTTCTTAACTCATGTGCATCGGGGATCATTTGATATAGAAATTTTAGCCTTCACAAAAACAACTGAGTGGATTAAATATCAGCATATAAAACAATACATTCTACTAAAAGTTTGCGAAATTATAAGTGGCAATGGTGCTCAAATCACATCTAATATACCGTGTTTATGCCAAAACATTGATTAACTTCCACTACCAAAATCTGTCAAAAATTCCAGTGTTGCAAGATGGAATAAAGAAAGGTATAGTTGAGCGGATCAGAGTGTTAGCCAAAGATAGATATAAAATTGCCCTGCTCACTTAGGAAATTATTGTTATCCTCAAAATGTACCCAGAGCTTAATCGTAAGATCGACAACTTCTTCAGATTTTGAAACTACCTTTGTTTTTCTGGTCATTCTTGCAATTCTGTGCCTTGTGTTTGAGTTATTGGACTCAATTGAGAGTGTATGTTGTTTGCCAACAACATGTTGATGGCGAGGTATAACCTCTGAATAAACAGACCAAGCGTCTGTGTAATAAGTGCAATTATCTCTACTTATGATTTTCCACAATTTTCTAAAGGTTGTAACGTTACGCTTACCAACCACCCAGGCAACAACTCTCTTGAGCTCCCTACTATAGGCTTTCCATATCCATAATTTGTTTTTTTTGAATCTACAAAATGCCACATCTCATCTATTTCAACTTCTCTCAATTCTTCCGGCACTGTTGGTCTTGGTATCTTTTTAGCATACAGTATTATCCACTTATATACGCTAGTATGAGCTACTTTAAATAATTTCCCTAGCCATCTAAAGCTACTTTTCCCCATGCTGTACAATAACACTGCCAGAGCCTTCATCTCTGGCGAACAGCCTCTTAATTTAGTGTTTGTAAAATTACATCCACACTCTTTGCATTTATACCTTTGCATACCCCTAATATTACCATTCTTAACGTATTTACTGCTACTGCATTTTTTACACTCTGTATTCATATTTCTATTTTCTTTGTTGCTCGCTATATTCATTTTAGCATCTTATCTATCTTATGGCAACACTCCCAATCCATTTTTACTCCTGTTGGCACCGTCAAGTTAAAAAAGTTGAGGTGCAAAAGGTATTGAGAGAAGAGGGAAAAAATAGTAAATTGGAGCAAAATAAAAAATAATAGAAAAACAATGGAAGAAAGAGCGAGCAGATACAGATATCCAATGGTGATAATAGGACATGCAGTTTGGTTGTACCACAGATTTAATTTGAGTTATAGAGACGTAGCAGAAGAGTTGTTATAAAGGGGTATAGAAGTAAGCCATGAAACGATAAGAGCATGGTGTATTAAATTTGGAAAAAGGTTTTTAGATATAATCAAGAAGAAGCAGAGGAAAGTAAAGGATAAATGGCATTTGGATGAGATGAGCATTAAAATTAACGGTAAATATTTTATTTTGTGGAGAGCTGTAGATGAAGATGGATATGAGATAGATGTCTTCCTACAGACCAGACGTAATAAAAAGTCTGCGATAAGGTTTTTATCAAGATTATTACAATCAAATCCAGTACCCAGAGTAATCGTGACAGATAAATTAAAAAGCTATACCAAACCTATAAAAGAAATGTGCCCTAAAACAGAGCATAGGCGCCATAAAGGATTAAATAATAGGGTTGAAAATGCACACCAACCAACACGCAGGAAAGAGAAATGCCTAATAAAATTCAAATCTCCTTCTGGGGTACAGCAAACTCTTTCTTTGATGGGAAAAATAAGGAACATATTTTCAGTAGATGTGGGCAGGTATATTAACAGTTCTAGCAAGCAAAAAGAAATGTTTTTTGAAGCTAAATCTATTTGGGATCACGCCGCTCAATCCATAGCTGCTGCATAATTTTCAAAAAGATGCTCTGTCACGCCCTTACCTCCATTAACTTGACGGTGCCTAATTTCCTAAGTGAGCAGGGCAATTTTATATCTATCTTTGGCTAACACTCTGCTAATTTTATCGATTCGTCACGCCATTTATGCTTATTATATTTGAGTATATCAAACGATGTAATTTGTTTTGCCAGCTCATTATATTGTTTTATTCTTTTTCCTTGCAGCCTTTTGACATCTAAATAACTATTTTTTTCATCGTTATACATTATTGTTTCAAGTGACGATAAAAATTGTTCCACGCCAACGTTGAGTTTTTTTGTATACCTGCCGTATTCATGGATTAATTTCTTTGAGGCATCTAAAAATCTGCGAATATTACTAATTTTACTTTTCTTAAGCCTTGGGTCTTGCCAAATCAACCCAACCAAATCGGGTTTATCAAGTGCATCTATATGCCCTATGGTAGGTAATATTCCTACTAAATGACTATACAACGCATTAAAATCGCTTGATGCCCCAATGAAATTTTGATGCGCCCAAGTGTCAACATAAACGTGTGATGCTATCCCTATACAATATAGATTTCTGCTTTTAAGGGCGCATCTTAGAATCTTCCTAGCTAATTTGCTGTTTTTTGTTGTGTTGATACTATGCTCGGGAGTGTTGCCATAAGATAGATAAGATGCTAAAATGAATATAGCGAGCAACAAAGAAAATAGAGATATGAATACAGAGTGTAAAAAATGCAGTAGCAGTAAATACGTTAAGAATGGTAATATTAGGGGTATGCAAAGGTATAAATGCAAAGAGTGTGGATGTAATTTTACAAGCACTAAATTAAGAGGCTGTTCGCCAGAGATGAAGGCTCTGGCAGTGTTATTGCACAGCATGGGAGTGTTGCAAGATGGAATAAAGAAAGGTATAGTGGAGTGGATTACAGAATAAAGAAGAGAAAAATGTCATCAGCGCATCAAATAATAATGGTATGTTTGGATCAATTGGTTGGTAGTGAGCATCAATATCGCAAATTTAAGGAGCTGTTTAATTTTGGGGCAGCAGAGCAAGAGCTGAAGGGAATTGAATCTCCTGCTAATTATAAGGGATATGGTGTTTTACGTTTATTTAAATGCTTGTTGTTACAGTTTATGGAAGATTTGTCAGATCGTGAACTAGAAAGATATTTGAGTGACAGTGTTGCAGCCAAGTGGTTTTGTGATTTTGATTTAACCGAAGCCACACCTGATTATAGCGTTTTTAGTAGAATCCGCTCAAAGATAGGAACAAATTTGTTATCAAAAATCTTTGCCATTTTTAGAGATCAACTAAAATCTCAAGGATATATGAGCGAGGTATTTACTTTTGTTGATGCAAGTCACTTGATCTCCAAAGCTAATTTATGGGAAGAGCGGGATGAAGCCAGAAAACAAAAATATGAAAAACTTAACAACGAAGTCTTGCCTAAAGTCGCACATGATAAACAAGCCAAAATAGGGTGCAAGGGTGGTAGTAAATTTTGGTATGGCTATAAGAAAAACATGTAAGCGTAGATATTCAATCCGGAATGATCAACAAGGTTGCTATAACGCCTGCTAATGTTACCGATGCAAAGGGAGTTGCGCATGTTTTACCAAATAGTGGAGCAGTTTATGCTGACAAAGGGTATTGTGTTGCACCAGCAAAGAATGCAGCTAAAAGCAGAGGTATTCATTTTTGCGCCATCAAGAAAAACAATATGAAGCAAAAGAATTTTGACCTTGATCGATACTATACTTCCATAAGGGCTCCGTTTGAGAGGGTGTTTTCTCAAGATAATAAACGATTGCGATACATAGGAATTGCCAAAAATCAGTTTGCTGAATTTATGAATGCTATCTGCTTTAATTTAAAACGTTTAACGGTTCTTACTGCCTAAGCTCATAAAATCACGCTTCGCAGAATCAATAAAAAGCTAAAAATTACCATATCCCACCTCAAAGAAATCTTTTGAATTCTTGGGGAAACCAGTTTTTTGTTAATTTTTTTAGACCATGGTCCAAACTTCCTTAAATCAAACCATCACATTTATCCTTATTTTATCTTTCAACGCTCCCTTTCTATATTATTCAAATTTAAATCTGCTAATCCTTTACCAAATGTCTGATATAGCAGTTTAATTTTAATTATTTCTTTTGGCGTTATTTCTACTATGGCTTTATAACTATGAACTTTTATTAGCTCATTTATTATCTCTATGGCGTCTAATAACTCCTCATCAGTTTGTGATTTGATATTAAGATTAAAATCTTTGCAAAACTTAGATAGTGTCGTCATGAGATTTGTGGTATAATATGAAAGAAAAGATAAATCAGGAGTAAAAATGGATTTAGGGCTACATAGGCATGATATAACAGATAATATGTGGGATTTGATAAAGGATCATTTACCAGGAAGGGAAGGTACGTGGGGAGGTTTGGCACATAATAACAGAAGATTCATTAACGCAGTATTTTGGATATTAAGAACAGGTTCTCCCTGGAGAGATTTGCCTTCAGAATATGGAGGATGGAAAAATACACATAAAAGATTTTGCAGATGGAGAGACAAAAGGATATGGGAGGCTTTATTGGAGATATTTGTGAAAGAACCTGATATGGAATGGTTAATGATAGACGCAAGTCATAGTAAAGTGCATCCACATGCTTCAGGTGCAAAAGGCGGCAATCAAGATATGAGTCGTACAAAAGGGGGCTCAATACAAAGATTCACCTTGCCTTGGATTCACATGGTATGCCACTCAAAGTTATTATCACAAAAGGCTCAGAAGCTGATTGCAAGCAGGCTGTTAATCTTATTGAAGAGATGAAAGCTGAGTACTTACTAGCCGACAGAGGGTACGATGCTAATTACATAATTGACCATGCCCAAGAATTGGGCATGAGCGTTGTTATTCCTCCTAAAAAGAACAGAATCACCCAGAGAAAATACGATAAAGATTTATACAAAATAAGGCATATTGTAGAAAACACCTTTCTTCATCTTAAAAGATGGAGGGGAATTGCAACCAGATATGCTAAAAATTCAGCTTCTTTTCTTGCCGCAATTCAGATTAGATGCTTATCTCTTTGGCTTAAAATCTCATGACGACATTATCTAAGTATATTAACTAAATCCTCTTCTTCTCTAACATTGTTATTTAGATCGAAGGAATCAAATATTGCATCTAACCTTTCCTCTATTGCCTCATTATATTCTGTATTGCTAAGCAAACATAGCATACAATTGAGAAAGCTGCTATGATATGTACAATAATACTAATACAAATAAGGTTAGTATATGTCAGAAATAATATGTTGCAAATGCAGAGAAAGTAATTATTACAGATCTGGGAAAGTGAACGGGAAACAAAGGTATAAATGTAAAAGTTGCGGCTGTCATTTTACAATAAATGACAGAATAGAGAAGTATAGCGTAAAACAAAAAATTGTGGCAATCACGTTATTTAAAAAAGGCCTTAGCTTAAGGAGTATAGCTGAAGTAATAGGAGCTAATAATGTCATTGTATTATACTGGATAAAAAACATAGGAAAGTTTATCAAAGATACAGTGCTAGATAGTGGGGTTCAAAGCAGCAAGGATTTAGAGGTTGTAGAGATGGACGAATTATGGCATTACGTCCAAAAAAAGAGAAAACTATGGATATGGCTTACTTACTCTGGTGCCAGAAAAAGAATCATTGCCTGTGAAGTTGGCTCTGGTGGTGTCAAAACTTTAAAAAAGCTGTAGCAGAAGGTTTCTTTGTTTAAGCCAGATATTATTTGTACTGACAATTACAAAGTATATGCAAGAGTTATCCCAAATGATCTTTTGATACAAAGTAAAAAGCACACCTATAATATTGAGGCCCAAAAATAGATCTCTCAGAGACTTTATCAAGAGATACAATCGAAAAACCAAGGCTTATTCCAAAGCTGCTGATATGGCTGAATTATCTGTGTATATCCATTCCTTCTTTGACACTATATTTGTTTAGCAATGCCAAAATTTTACTAACGGGATACGCTTTGGCTCTCGTTGACAAATATACCCAAAACTCAACCACTAGCTAACTCTACACCTTTAAACTAAATATACTCAGCCAATCCTTAAACGACCCCACTCCCATACCAACTCTATACCCTGCCAACTACACACCTCCCCTTATACCCATTATGGGAGCGTTGAAAGATAAAATAAGGATAAATGTGATGGTTTGATTTAAGGAAGTTTGGACCATGGTCTAAAAAAATTAACAAAAAACTGGTTTCCCCAAGAATTCAAAAGATTTCTTTGAGGTGGGATATGGTAATTTTTAGCTTTTTATTGATTCTGCGAAGCGTGATTTTATGAGCTTAGGCAGTAAGAACCGTTAAACGTTTTAAATTAAAGCAGATAGCATTCATAAATTCAGCAAACTGATTTTTGGCAATTCCTATGTATCGCAATCGTTTATTATCTTGAGAAAACACCCTCTCAAACGGAGCCCTTATGGAAGTATAGTATCGATCAAGGTCAAAATTCTTTTGCTTCATATTGTTTTTCTTGATGGCGCAAAAATGAATACCTCTGCTTTTAGCTGCATTCTTTGCTGGTGCAACACAATACCCTTTGTCAGCATAAACTGCTCCACTATTTGGTAAAACATGCGCAACTCCCTTTGCATCGGTAACATTAGCAGGCGTTATAGCAACCTTGTTGATCATTCCGGATTGAATATCTACGCTTACATGTTTTTCTTATAGCCATACCAAAATTTACTACCACCCTTGCACCCTATTTTGGCTTGTTTATCATGTGCGACTTTAGGCAAGACTTCGTTGTTAAGTTTTTCATATTTTTGTTTTCTGGCTTCATCCCGCTCTTCCCATAAATTAGCTTTGGAGATCAAGTGACTTGCATCAACAAAAGTAAATACCTCGCTCATATATCCTTGAGATTTTAGTTGATCTCTAAAAATGGCAAAGATTTTTGATAACAAATTTGTTCCTATCTTTGAGCGGATTCTACTAAAAACGCTATAATCAGGTGTGGCTTCGGTTAAATCAAAATCACAAAACCACTTGGCTGCAACACTGTCACTCAAATATCTTTCTAGTTCACGATCTGACAAATCTTCCATAAACTGTAACAACAAGCATTTAAATAAACGTAAAACACCATATCCCTTATAATTAGCAGGAGATTCAATTCCCTTCAGCTCTTGCTCTACTGCCCCAAAATTAAACAGCTCCTTAAATTTGCGATATTGATGCTCACTACCAACCAATTGATCCAAACATACCATTATTATTTGATGCGCTGATGACATTTTTCTCTTCTTTATTCTGTAATCCACTCCACTATACCTTTCTTTATTCCATCTTGCAACACTCCCACAAAGTAAAAAGCACACCTATAATATTGAGGCCCAAAAATAGATCTCTCAGAGACTTTATCAAGAGATACAATCGAAAAACCAAGGCTTATTCCAAAGCTGCTGATATGGCTGAATTATCTGTGTATATCCATTCCTTCTTTGACACTATATTTGTTTAGCAATGCCAAAATTTTACTAACGGGATACGCTTTGGCTCTCGTTGACAAATATACCCAAAACTCAACCACTAGCTAACTCTACACCTTTAAACTAAATATACTCAGCCAATCCTTAAACGACCCCACTCCCATACCAACTCTATACCCTACCAACTATACCTCTCCCCTATGCTTATTATCGCCTCCTCTTTTTTCTTTTTTTTCTCCACTCAGATGGCATTTCAAAATCACCTCTCCAAATCCCAGCTTTATTATACATCGCTATCAATTCCTCTACTTTAAACTCGCCATATCCAACTGCCCAGCCTTTATAAACCATATCCCTATTTATATTTGTTATACCTACATAACAGTAAGATAGCGTTCTCCCATATAAATCTTTACCTTCATTTGTGCATTCTATCCTCTCTCCCCCCTCAATAAGCTTGCTTAGATATTTCGCTGATTCAACTCCGCATTTATATGATATCTTTTCTTTATGATCTCCAATATACCAGCACCACTGCTTTGATTCAGGTGCATCAATTCCTTTTAGCCTAATCTTTTCATTATTCAATACTATTGTGTCGCCATCAACAACTCTAGATAATGTCGTCATGAGATTTTAAGCCAAAGAGATAAACATCTAATCTGAATTGCGGCAAGGAAAGAAGCTGAATTTTTAGCATATCTGGTTGCAATTCCCCTCCATCTTTTAAGATGAAGAAAGGTGTTTTCTACAATATGCCTTATTTTATATAAATCTTTATTGTATTTTCTCTGGGTGATTCTGTTCTTTTTAGGAGGAATAACAACTCTCATGCCCAATTCTTGGGCATGGTCAATTATGTAATTAACATCGTACCCTCTGTCGGCTAGTAAGTACTCAGCTTTCATCTCTTCAATAAGATTAACAGCCTGCTTGCAATCAGCTTCTGAGCCTTTTGTGACAATAACTTTGAGTGGCATACCATGTGAATCCACGGCAAGGTGAATCTTTGTATTGAGCCCCCTTTTGTACGACTCATATCTTGATTGCCGCCTTTTGCACCTGAAGCATGTGGATGCACTTTACTATGACTTGCGTCTATCATTAACCATTCCATATCAGGTTCTTTCACAAATATCTCCAATAAAGCCTCCCATATCCTTTTGTCTCTCCATCTGCAAAATCTTTGGGAGTGTTGCCATAAGATAGATAAGATGCTAAAATGAATATAGCGAGCAACAAAGAAAATAGAGATATGAATACAGAGTGTAAAAAATGCAGTAGCAGTAAATACGTTAAGAATGGTAATATTAGGGGTATGCAAAGGTATAAATGCAAAGAGTGTGGATGTAATTTTACAAGCACTAAATTAAGAGGCTGTTCGCCAGAGATGAAGGCTCTGGCAGTGTTATTGTACAGCATGGGGAAAAGTAGCTTTAGATGGCTAGGGAAATTATTTAAAGTAGCTCATACTAGCGTATATAAGTGGATAATACTGTATGCTAAAAAGATACCAAGACCAACAGTGCCGGAAGAATTGAGAGAAGTTGAAATAGATGAGATGTGGCATTTTGTAGATTCAAAAAAACAAATTATGGATATGGAAAGCCTATAGTAGGGAGCTCAAGAGAGTTGTTGCCTGGGTGGTTGGTAAGCGTAACGTTACAACCTTTAGAAAATTGTGGAAAATCATAAGTAGAGATAATTGCACTTATTACACAGACGCTTGGTCTGTTTATTCAGAGGTTATACCTCGCCATCAACATGTTGTTGGCAAACAACATACACTCTCAATTGAGTCCAATAACTCAAACACAAGGCACAGAATTGCAAGAATGACCAGAAAAACAAAGGTAGTTTCAAAATCTGAAGAAGTTGTCGATCTTACGATTAAGCTCTGGGTACATTTTGAGGATAACAATAATTTCCTAAGTGAGCAGGGCAATTTTATATCTATCTTTGGCTAACACTCTGAAATACTGTACTTAACGGGATATTTAATATGTGAGCTATCCTCCTAATTCCGCAGTTATTTAGATACATCTTTATCACCATGCTCCTCTCTTTATTACCATATTTCCAATTCTTCCTACCATCTCCTTCTGTAAAGTTTTTATTACAACTCTTACATTTGTATCTCTGCTTTTTCCTTGCATATCCATTTTTTGATACCTCTTTCCCTTTGCAATATTTACATTCTATTTTCTCCATTTTTCCCTTTCTTTTTTCCTTCCCTCTCCTTATATCACATTCTTTTCTTCTTTCCTATCCTTTTTAAAACACTCCCGTTTCTTTTGAAGTAAGACCCATTTCCTATTGGCATAATGTGTTTTATAGCCTGAGTTGTGGGTTGCCGTTTTTATTTTGAGTATATTTGATATAAGCCGATAGCAGCCGCGTTTGAAACATTTAAGCTTTGCAGCCTATCTGATATGTTTATCCTTGCTTGCACATCGCTTTGTTTCAGATTCACATCCCTTATTCCCTTACCTTCAGCTCCTAACAACAAAACTACCCTGTCAAAATCGTTGAGTTTATTAATTGGAACACTTCCATTTTGAGTAATCGCAACTATCCAATATCCATGCTTTTTCAAGTCGTTAAGCGTTCTGGCCAGATTTGTTACCTGAACATATGGGATAAGCTCAAACGCACCAGCAGACCCTTTTACAAGGTTAGCATTTTCACTGGGGGCGTTATCTTTAGTTGTTATCACAGCATCAGCTCCAAACGCTAAAGAAGACCTAATCACAGCCCCTACGTTTTGCGGATCAGTCACTTGATCTAAAACCAGCAATATACTCTTCTTATCAATTTTTTTTAGTATCTGTTCTATAAATACCAACTCTAGTTTTTTGACCTTGACTGCAATCCCCTGGTGAACTGATTCCTCGATTGCTATATATTTACTCATCTCAGAGCTACTTTCCAAGATACTCACTTCTATACGACGCTCCTTTATAATCTGGGCATATTTTTGGATGCTCGCCATTGTATTTTTTGTGCCAAAAATCTGAAGTATCTGCCTTTTAGGGTTATTCATTGCAGCTTCAACTGGATGTTTGCCATATAACCAGTAGGTATTAGCACTATCTTTCAATTTATGTGTCATATCTTAATCTCTTGAAACTCCTTTTTTTGGATGATTGCGCCTTTTGCAAGTCTGTCTGCCATTTCGTTATACTTGTTTCCATTATGCGCCTTAACCCAATGCCATTTAACATTAAGAGCAGAGTTTAACTTGTCGAGCTCCTCCCACAGCTCTACATTTTTGATTTTGCCATTTTTCCAATTGTTTAGCTTCCAAGATTTGATCCAAACCGTTATTCCTTGTTGTAAATATGTGCTGTCGGTGAATATATCAACATCAGTTTCTTTGACTCGTTCCAACGCCTTAATAGCCGCAGTTAGCTCCATTTTGTTATTGGTGGTATCTTTATCATAACCACAAATTTTTTGAACCACTTGGTTATTTTTTATAAAAATTGCAGCCCAACCTCCAGGACCTGGGTTACCAAAACATGAACCGTCGCAATATATTTGCATAAAAAATATGTAACTTTTTTCGGTTCCATGATACACTGCCGCGAGTTAATGTAAATAAATATATTGTACTGCCTTATACATGGTTATTTTTCGAACAAAATTAAGTATTTTTACAATCATTTTTTTAACGCTTGTCACGTTGTTTCACACCATTGGACATAGCGATGAAAGGTATAAGGCACTCAAAGATTTTGAGGAAGTTCTGAAGATTATACGCGAGCAATACGTGGATGAAGTTGAGGATAAAAAATTAATAGAAAGTGCAATAAATGGAGTGCTTAATTCTTTAGATCCGTATTCTACTTTTTTAAGCGAAGAAGAGTACGAGAACATAAAATCAAGCACCAAAGGTGAGTTTGGCGGCATCGGAGCAACGTTAAATATGGATCAAGGATTTGTCAAAATAATCTCTTCCTATAAAGCATGGCCAGCTTATAAGGCTGGTGTGAAACCCGGAGATATTATAGTGATGATTAACGATGAACAGATAAGCGGAATCAGTCTTGACCAAGTAATGGATAAATTGAAGGGGGAAGCAGGCAGTCAGGTTAAGCTAAAAATTTATAGAGAACCTGGGGAAATCAAAGAGTTCATCATTACACGAGAGATAATAAAAATCACTCCAACAAAGGTATTGCTTTACCCACAGGACAAAGTTATATATGCGAAAGTATCAACTTTTAATGATAAGACAAGCATTACTCTGAAAGCAGAGCTGCAAAAAATAATGGACAGCACTGATGATATAAAGGGAATAATTCTGGACCTCAGAGACAATCCAGGAGGGACTTTTGATCAGGCCATTGAGGTTTCAAGGTTGTTTTTGTCAAAAGAAAAAATCGTTTCCTTAAAAAACAGATATGGTAATGATGAGGTTATATACTCAGCTAATGGAAGCAATATTGCTAAAAATATATCAATGGTGGTTCTAATCAACAGCGCATCAGCATCATCCTCTGAAATTGTTGCAGGTGCACTTCAAGATAATCAAAGGGCCTTGATTATGGGGGAGAAATCATTTTGCAAAGGGGTTGTACAGAATATCATACCATTTAGTAATGGCTCTGCCATAAAGTTGACCACAGCAAAATTTTACACCCCTTTGGGTAAGTCAATACAAGAGCATTGCATTGTCCCCGATATAGAGGTTATCGATACCGTAAATAAACCAGTTGCCAGCCATAGTGGCGTTAATAATCTTAGAGATTTTGTTAAGAAACAGCCTGGAGGGAATGATATTAACCATGATTATCCTCTGCAGCGAGCAATTGATTTAGTTAAAGGCATATCTCTTTATGCCTCCGGCAAAGTAAAAATCGGGAAACCTATAAATGATAAATAAGTTCAAAAAGAACTAGAGGTATACTATGCAAATAGCCGCTTCACTAATTAATCTTTTATCAATTGAAAAAATCTTTTGCTTATCTCAGCATCTTGTCTAAAACACCCTAAAAGGCTATATGTCTTCATTTTTGCGTCTTTTTGAGCAACCCCCCTTGTGTTAATACAGCTATGGGTTGCTTCTAGTTGGACAGCAACTCCTTTTGGTTTAAGTACTAAATTAATGGCATGTGCAATTTCTGCTGTCAATCTTTCTTGTATCTGCAAACGTTTAGAGTAAATATCCACCACTCTCGCAAGTTTGCTGATTCCAATAACTTTATCATTTGGATAGTATGCTATGTGCGCAACACCATTGATCGGTGCCATGTGATGCTCACAGTGCGAATTTATCTCAATATCCTTCAAAAGAACAATGTCCTGATAACCAGAAGTCTCAGTGAAAGTTTTTTTCAGCACTTGTATTGGGTCTTTCGCATAACCAGAAAAGTACTCCTTGAAGCTTTCTATAACTCTTTGCGGAGTTTCTGCTAACCCCTCCCTTTCAGGATCTTCCCCAATCCACTGAAGAATTGTTCTGATTGCTTCTATAGCCTCTTTTTCAGACACAACCTTCCCCATATTATCGGTGACTGATAATTTGTTTTGCATAAAATTCACTTATAATAAACTCGTGGCCCATTATAGCATTAAATTTTTATTTTTGTAGTTATTATTAAGGGAGTGTTTTAAAAGGGATAGGAAAGAAGAAAAGAATGTGATATAAGGAGAGGGAAGGAAAAAAAAGAAAGGGAAAAATGGAGAAAATAGAATGTAAATATTGCAAAGGGAAAGGGGTATCAAAAAATGGATATGCAAGGAAAAAGCAGAGATACAAATGTAAGAGTTGTAATAAAAACTTTACAGAAGGAGATGGTAGGAAGAATTGGAAATATGGTAATAAAGAGAGGAGCATGGTGATAAAGATGTATCTAAATAACTGCGGAATTAGGAGGATAGCTCACATATTAAATATCCCGTTAAGTACAGTATTTTATTGGATCAAACAAGCAGGGAAAGTAGTAGATGAGATGGTGACGAATCAAAAGATAGAGGGAGATAAGAAGCGTATAGAGATATTAGAGATGGATGAGCTATATACATACGTCAAAAAAAAGAGAATAAAACAAGAATATGGACTGCTGTCGATAGGGACAGATTCAAAACTGTTGCGTTTAAAGTAGGTTCAGGTGATAAAGAAAATTACGTAGATTTAGCTCGTGAGCTAGGAGAAAAATACCAAATTCGTTATATGTGTACAGATGGGTATGAGGTCTATTGTCATTATAAAATTGCTCAAATACATCTGCAGACAAAGTCTGAAACTTGTTTGGTTGAGAGCTTCAATTCCTCCTTAAGGGATATGCTTGCTAGATTAAATCGCAAGACTAAACGCTTTAGCAAGTGTTCTGAAATGCTAAGATTATCCCTTGTTTTATTTTTTAACAAAGCTTTAGCTCTTTCTATCTATTTATGAACACTCCCTATTATTAAAGGTAGATTATATGAAGTTGAAAGCTAAATAGCACCACAATCATAACAGGAAGAAAAGAAGATTTGTATACTCACCGCACACAGAGTGGCCTTAGCTTACCTTTGAATACTCAAACATAAACTAGGCCACAAAATAAATAATACGAACTTGCGTATTGCCTATAATCCGCTAAAAATTAGTTAGCTTTTTTAGCTACTGGTTTTTTAGGATCTTGCTTACTAGCATCTTCTGTTGCAGCAGCATCTGTGGTCGCAGTTGCTGTAGCGTCAACTTTAGCTTCGTCTGTTGATTTAGCAGCAGTGTCAGCTGCAATCACGCTTCCAGCAAAGAATGTAACAGCAAGTGTTAGGCAAATTGTTAAGTATTTTAAGTTCATGATTTTGACTCCATATAATTATGAATTGTAAAGCTTAATTATACTATAAAAATTTTCTATTCCTAGCATTATTTTTGGGAGTGTTTTAAAAGGGATAGGAAAGAAGAAAAGAATGTGATATAAGGAGAGGGAAGGAAAAAAAAGAAAGGGAAAAATGGAGAAAATAGAATGTAAATATTGCAAAGGGAAAGGGGTATCAAAAAATGGATATGCAAGGAAAAAGCAGAGATACAAATGTAAGAGTTGTAATAAAAACTTTACAGAAGGAGATGGTAGGAAGAATTGGAAATATGGTAATAAAGAGAGGAGCATGGTGATAAAGATGTATCTAAATAACTGCGGAATTAGGAGGATAGCTCACATATTAAATATCCCGTTAAGTACAGTATTTTATTGGATCAAACAAGCAGGGAAAGTAGTAGATGAGATGGTGACGAATCAAAAGATAGAGGGAGATAAGAGGCGTATAGAGATATTAGAGATGGATGAGCTATATACATACGTCAAAAAAAAGAGAATAAAACAAGAATATGGACTGCTGTCGATAGGGACAGATTCAAAACTGTTGCGTTTAAAGTAGGTTCAGGTGATAAAGAAAATTACGTAGATTTAGCTCGTGAGCTAGGAGAAAAATACCAAATTCGTTATATGTGTACAGATGGGTATGAGGTCTATTGTCATTATAAAATTGCTCAAATACATCTGCAGACAAAGTCTGAAACTTGTTTGGTTGAGAGCTTCAATTCCTCCTTAAGGGATATGCTTGCTAGATTAAATCGCAAGACTAAACGCTTTAGCAAGTGTTCTGAAATGCTAAGATTATCCCTTGTTTTATTTTTTAACAAAGCTTTAGCTCTTTCTATCTATTTATGAACACTCCCTTAAAAAAATATATTAGAAGCTTTCGAAACTTCCAAATTAACTACTTATAAGCCATATAAACTGTATTTCCATTTATATCAAATCGCAACAACCTTTTTCATTTTGACTTCCTGACCTATATCAGTTGTGGTGCCGAAGGGGAGAATTGAACTCCCGACCTACTGATTACGAATCAGTTGCACTACCTCTGTGCTACTTCGGCTCATAATACAAGTACCTTGAGAGCTCTTTCAAAACTTTACTAGGATCAAATACATTCCAACCAATTACAGCTTAAGTTTGGCGCACGATTGTTGTGAATGCGCCTATGAATTATGGCTTTCAATCCAATCTAAAATCGCCGCTTTTGGAGAAGAGCCAACTTTTGTATCTATGTGTTTACCGTTCTTAAACAGCATTAACGTAGGGATACTTCTAATCCCGAATTTCGAAGGAGTTTCTGGATTTTCATCTATATCCATCTTCATCACTTTCACTTTATCATCCAACTCTTGTGCTACCGCATCTATAATTGGAGATAATTGCTTGCATGGTCCACACCATTCTGCCCAAAAGTCTACCAACACTGTTCCAGCATATCTTTCCACTTCTGCTGCAAAGGTTTTATCTGATACTGACAGAGTCATTTTACCTTATTCTGATCATGTTTTACATAGTGACAAATGCTATAAAAAGTTCCATTGAAAGTCAATATATACTTGAAATAATTATAATTAAGACTATAAGTAGTAACTCAATACAGAATTTTATATATTTAATGGCAAAAGACGACATAGTGGAAATGAAGGGGAAAATAATAGAGTTATTGCCCAATGCCACTTTTAGAGTTGAACTGGAAAATGGACATCAAATCATAGCTTATACTTCAGGTAAAATGAGAAAAAATAGAATCAGAGTACTGGCAGGTGATGTGGTTACGATAGAAATGACACCATACGACTTGACCAAAGGAAGAGTTAGCCATAGGCATTAATGGCATGAACAGGTTGGTATTAGCGTCGTCGTCCCCTAGAAGAAGAATTTTACTTGAAAGTATTGGTTATCGTCCAGATATAATCATTTCGCCAGATATAGATGAAAGCCCTAACAAAAAGGAATTGCCCTGTAAACTTGCGCAAAGACTGGCTTCAGAAAAAGCATCAATAGTAGCAAAAAACTACCCCACTGATATAGTATTAGCAGCTGACACTATAGTTGCAAGGGGCAGAATGGTTATCCCAAAGCCGCAAGATGAGAAGCAAGCTCATTTATTTTTAAAGCTACTATCAGGCAGAAGACATACGGTATATACCGGCATATGCGTTACTAAAGGAGAAAAAATTGTCTGTAAAGTGGTACAAACCAAATTAAAATTCAAGTTGCTTACAGAAAATGAAATTCGGTACTTATTAGATTCAAACGAATGGAAAGATAAATCGGGAGGATATGCGTTGCAAGGCGTTGCAGGAGCTTATATTACTTGGATTAATGGTCATCCAAGTAACGTCATAGGTTTACCGGTACATGAAACATATAAAATTTTATCCGGTCTTGGACTGAAGCAAAAGACTTTGATGGACCAATCTAGGGATTGATAACTTTGCAAAAGCCATTATTTCAAATGTTACATACACGCTTCCTTGAAGTAATTAAAAAAAACTGTATTTATATATCCATTACTTTATAACGGTCGGTTAATTTTAATGATTCTATGTGAAAATGTTTCCATGCATTATGGGGGCAAAAAATTGTTCAGCGACGTCAACCTTACACTAAAGCCAAAAAATCAATACGGGTTGGTTGGCGCAAATGGTTCGGGCAAATCCACATTTATCAAACTAATACAAAAAGAAGAGGATGTTACTTCTGGCAACATCACAGTTAACAACTCACTTAGGATCAGTGCTTTAAAGCAAGACCAATTTAAGTATGAGAATGACAGGGTAATAGATGTTGTGATCCAAGGAAATACCCAGTTGTGGAACGCAATGCAAGAGCAAAATACTCTTAGTATCAAGAGTAACTTTACTGATGAAGACGGCTATAGAATTGCAGAGTTAGAATCTGTGATACATGAAAACGATGGATATAGGGCAGAGTCAAACGCTAAAATCATATTACAAGGGTTGGGGATTGACAAGGAAAACGTAACGCAACCGCTAAAAAAGCTATCGGGGGGGTATAAAATCAGAGTCTTGCTCGCCCAGTGCCTTTTTGGCAATCCTGACATATTATTGCTAGATGAACCAACAAACCACTTAGATATACTCTCCACACAATGGTTGGAAAATTTTTTAAAAAGAAGTTTCAAGGGAGTTTTGATATTAATATCCCATGACCATGATTTTCTTAATTCCACCTGTAACCATATACTGGATGTAGATTATGGCACAATCACATCTTACGTTGGTGATTACGACCATTTTATCAGAGAAAAGCAAGCAACATTAGAGCAAAAAGAAGATGAAAAAGATGCAATTGAAAGAAAAATTGCAAAAGACCGTGCTTTTATAGATAAATTCAGAGCGTCAACGCGTTCCAAACAAGCAATTTCAAGGGAAAAAAGAATTGAAAAAATAGATATACCAGAAATTGCACGCACTACAAGAGTAGCACCCAATTTTTTCTTCAAACAAGAGAAAAAATCTGGGCAGGAAGTTTTACAAATTCTAGAACTTTCCCAATCGTTTAAAGATGTTAAATTATTTCAAAATTTATCATTCAGAGTAAGTCTGGGGGAGAAAATTGGTGTTTTAGGAATCAATGGTATTGGAAAATCCACCCTGCTTAAAACTGTTCTTGGGCTTATTAAGCCTGCCAACGGCAGTATTAAATGGGGATTTAACACTGATATTGCCTATTTTTCACAAGATCATCATGACTTAATTCAGGGCAGTATGTCTGCAGTAAATTGGCTTATGGAGATCACTGGTAAATCAGATATTGGACTTGTGAGGGGAGCCCTGGGCAGAATGTTGCTCACGCAAGATCAAGCTGACAAGCCAGTCAACGTATTGAGCGGTGGGGAAGCTGCAAGGCTATTATTTGCAAAAATTATGTTGGAAAAACCAAACGTTATAGTACTAGATGAACCAACAAACCACTTAGATTTAGAAAGCAGGACTGCCCTTGCAAAAGCGTTAAAAGCTTTCGAAGGAACAGTAATATTCGTAAGCCATGATAGGCACTTTATATCTACAATTGCAAATAGAATTATATTTTTATACAAAGGCAATACCATAGATTTTGATGATGGCTATGATGAATTTAAAAAGAAATACAGCAAGTTTTTTACTACCTGACTTAGGACGTTGTATACCACCAAATCCATACCATTTTATGGGAGTGTTGCCATAAGATAGATAAGATGCTAAAATGAATATAGCGAGCAACAAAGAAAATAGAAATATGAATACAGAGTGTAAAAAATGCAGTAGCAGTAAATACGTTAAGAATGGTAATATTAGGGGTATGCAAAGGTATAAATGCAAAGAGTGTGGATGTAATTTTACAAACACTAAATTAAGAGGCTGTTCGCCAGAGATGAAGGCTCTGGCAGTGTTATTGTACAGCATGGGGAAAAGTAGCTTTAGATGGCTAGGGAAATTATTTAAAGTAGCTCATACTAGCGTATATAAGTGGATAATACTGTATGCTAAAAAGATACCAAGACCAACAGTGCCGGAAGAATTGAGAGAAGTTGAAATAGATGAGATGTGGCATTTTGTAGATTCAAAAAAAACAAATTATGGATATGGAAAGCCTATAGTAGGGAGCTCAAGAGAGTTGTTGCCTGGGTGGTTGGTAAGCGTAACGTTACAACCTTTAGAAAATTGTGGAAAATCATAAGTAGAGATAATTGCACTTATTACACAGACGCTTGGTCTGTTTATTCAGAGGTTATACCTCGCCATCAACATGTTGTTGGCAAACAACATACACTCTCAATTGAGTCCAATAACTCAAACACAAGGCACAGAATTGCAAGAATGACCAGAAAAACAAAGGTAGTTTCAAAATCTGAAGAAGTTGTCGATCTTACGATTAAGCTCTGGGTACATTTTGAGGATAACAATAATTTCCTAAGTGAGCAGGGCAATTTTATATCTATCTTTGGCTAACACTCTGTGCATTTATACCTTTGCATACCCCTAATATTACCATTCTTAACGTATTTACTGCTACTGCATTTTTTACACTCTGTATTCATATTTCTATTTTCTTTGTTGCTCGCTATATTCATTTTAGCATCTTATCTATCTTATGGCAACACTCCCCATCAAATTATAGAATTATCAAAATTTTCGTGCGGCAAACTATAACTTTTTTTTCAGATCGCACAAAATTTCATGTGCTTTAAGTAGCGTGGTGCTATTCATATCCACATGCTTAAGCATCTCTACTATTTCAGACTCTTTAGAAGCTGTTGAATTTGTATTCGCAGTGTATTGCATTTCTTTTTGCACATCAAGTGTTACGGCATTTTCAAATCTACTCAATATATTTTGAGCAATTTTTATCACCTCAGTTGGCAAACCAGCTAATTGTGCAACATGCACCCCATAAGAACTATCAGCAACGCCCCTTCTTATCTTGTGCATAAAGATTATTTCATTGTTCCACTCTTTAATCTCCATAGTATAAGTGGCAATATTTTTTAAGTGCTTTTTTAGTTGGACCAGTTCATGATAATGTGTTGCGAACAACGTTCTGCAATTAGTTTTGTTGTGTATGTACTCAAGCACCGCCCACGCAATTGCTATGCCATCGTGTGTGGAAGTTCCTCTGCCAATTTCATCTAATATAACAAATGACTTTTGGGTGGCATTATTTAAGATATATGCAGTTTCTAACATTTCCACCATAAACGTGGATTCTCCTTTCGCAAGATTATCAGCTGCACCTATTCGGCTAAACATCTTGTCTACCACACCTAAATTCACCTTGGTTGCTGGCACATAACTTCCCATTTGTGCTAATATACAAATCAAAGCGTTCTGTCTTAAAAAAGTGCTTTTACCAGCCATATTTGGACCGGTTATCAGCCAAATCTTCTCCTGCTCATTGATGTTAGATGAGTTGGGGATGAAGTTATCTTTTTGGTAATTTTCCACTACAGGGTGCCTTCCCCCTTCAATTTCAAATGAATCACCGTCATGGACTTGGGGTTTGGCATAGTTTTTCTCATGTGCTAATTCTGCAAGTGAGCTGTAAAGATCCAGATTCGCAATACTTGTTACCACCAAGTTAATCTCATCAAAATGGGCTTTCACTTGCTCACATAGCTTCTCAAATATATGCTTCTCCAAGCTTTCTATTTTATTATCACAATTCAACAGCACGTCTTCCAAGTGCTTTAACTCATCCGTAAAATATCTTACAACATTACCCAAGGTTTGCTTATGCACAAAAAAATCTTGCTCCATTTTGCTGGCATTCATGCTTGTAACTTCAACAAAGTAACCAAATATGTTGTTTTTTACGATTTTTAGATTTGCCACCCCGGTTTTCTCTCTATATTTATCCCGCATATCAGAAATTTTTTGATGCGAATTGTCCTTAATGTCATATAATTCATCAAGTTGCTTGTTATATCCAACTCTAATAGGCCTTGTTACATCTTCTTCAGATTGTTTTAACGCTTCCTCCAGTTGATCAACCAATTGGGAATATCCAAATATCTGCGATATTATTGCATTGATTCCGTCCGTCAGTTTGCTGTGTTTAATCCTGAACAACTCGCTTATCATACTGGCTATTTTGAGTCCATCCTTGATAGTGTTTAAATTTTTAAAGGTAGCTTTGTTGATGAATATTTTTGCTAAAGCTCTTTGGATATCGGGGAAATAAGCTAGATACTTCCTTAGATCGTCCCCCAATTCTTTCGCATAATAAAAAAAATGGTTCTGTCGCATCTGTTAATTTTTGAAATAAAAAGTAAAAATTAAGAATTTTTAACTCCCGATTTTCCGCACTTTGAAATTTTCACTTTTCACTTTTTGCACTGAATTTTCACAGATGCGACAGAACCAGCATATCCCTTAAGGAGGAATTGAAGCTCTCAACCAAACAAGTTTCAGACTTTGTCTGCAGATGTATTTGAGCAATTTTATAATGACAATAGACCTCATACCCATCTGTACGCATATAACGAATTTGGTATTTTTCTTCTAGCTCACGAGCTAAATCTACGTAATTTTCTTTATCACCTGAACCTACTTTAAACGCAACAGTTTTGAATCTGTCCCTATCGACAGCAGTCCATATTCTTGTTTTATTCTCTTTTTTTGACGTATGTATATAGCTCATCCATCTCTAATATCTCTATACGCTTCTTATCTCCCTCTATCTTTTGATTCGTCACCATCTCATCTACTACTTTCCCTGCTTGTTTGATCCAATAAAATACTGTACTTAACGGATATTTAATATGTGAGCTATCCTCCTAATTCCGCAGTTATTTAGATACATCTTTATCACCATGCTCCTCTCTTTATTACCATATTTCCAATTCTTCCTACCATCTCCTTCTGTAAAGTTTTTATTACAACTCTTACATTTGTATCTCTGCTTTTTCCTTGCATATCCATTTTTTGATACCTCTTTCCCTTTGCAATATTTACATTCTATTTTCTCCATTTTTCCCTTTCTTTTTTTTCCTTCCCTCTCCTTATATCACATTCTTTTCTTCTTTCCTATCCTTTTTAAAACACTCCCAAAATTCAGCTTCTTTCCTTGCCGCAATTCAGATTAGATGTTTATCTCTTTGGCTTAAAATCTCATGACGACATTATCTAACAATTACAATAACGAGGCACCGTCAAGTTAAAAAAGTTGAGGTGCAAAAGGTATTGAGAGAAGAGGGAAAAAATAGTAAATTGGAGCAAAATAAAAAATAATAGAAAAACAATGGAAGAAAGAGCGAGCAGATACAGATATCCAATGGTGATAATAGGACATGCAGTTTGGTTGTACCACAGATTTAATTTGAGTTATAGAGACGTAGCAGAAGAGTTGTTATAAAGGGGTATAGAAGTAAGCCATGAAACGATAAGAGCATGGTGTATTAAATTTGGAAAAAGGTTTTTAGATATAATCAAGAAGAAGTAGAGGAAAGCAAAGGATAAATGGCATTTGGATGAGATGAGCATTAAAATTAACGGTAAATATTTTATTTTGTGGAGAGCTGTAGATGAAGATGGATATGAGATAGATGTCTTCCTACAGACCAGACGTAATAAAAAGTCTGCGATAAGGTTTTTATCAAGATTATTACAATCAAATCCAGTACCCAGAGTAATCGTGACAGATAAATTAAAAAGCTATACCAAACCTATAAAAGAAATGTGCCCTAAAACAGAGCATAGGCGCCATAAAGGATTAAATAATAGGGTTGAAAATGCACACCAACCAACACGCAGGAAAGAGAAATGCCTAATAAAATTCAAATCTCCTTCTGGGGTACAGCAAACTCTTTCTTTGATGGGAAAAATAAGGAACATATTTTCAGTAGATGTGGGCAGGTATATTAACAGTTCTAGCAAGCAAAAAGAAATGTTTTTTGAAGCTAAATCTATTTGGGATCACGCCGCTCAATCCATAGCTGCTGCATAATTTTCAAAAAGATGCTCTGTCACGCCCTTACCTCCATTAACTTGACGGTGCCCTGGGTACATTTTGAGGATAACAATAATTTCCTAAGTGAGCAGGGCAATTTTATATCTATTTTTGGCTAACACTCTGCTCGAGTAAATCAAGTGTTGGCAAATTTATAGACGACAGAGAACTTGGAAAAGAGCGAGGAATACAAGCGATGAGCATGATCGGCGTACAAAAGTACGTGACGAAATGCGAAGTCCGAAGTGTTTTGACGCCAATTTTTCAAGTTATCGGAGTATGGGTGTTATATGTGTTATAACTAGGCTAGGCTATGCATTATTATAAATTCAAATGTAGCGGGGATTCTTTTGTCATCTCCATAAAACTTCAAGTATAACTCTTCCGCTTTTGGAAAATAGTCTTTCCCAGCGTAGCCATTATATCTATCCGTTAAATAATTGAATTGCCCAGCTTTCTTAATATCTGTAATCAGAGATTCTATTCCGTCGTAATATAAAGTGACTTTTTCAACGCTAATGATAGAATTCTTATATTCAGCTCTTTGTAGCAGAGAAGGTATGACTTCTGGTTTTATCATCGGCATGATTCTTGGATAAATCTTGCCAAATTTCAGCATATCAACCTCGATCAAACACCTCTTTAGTTCTGTTAACGTTTCTCCCCCCAAAATTATCGCTAAGAATGATCCATCATTGGTTAAATACTTTTTATACTGAATTAAAGAACCTATAATATCATTGCTATAGTGTAGAGAAAGGAGGCTGACTATGTTATTATATTTTTGCGTAAGTACTATATGGTCTTCATCATAATCTGAGGGAGAACAATAATTTATGGTTTTATTGGTAATCCAGGTTCGAACATCGCTTGATACTGGTGAATAAAACAATATTCCCCCATCATCAGCCCCATTGCACAAAAAAAGTGTTAGATAATCAAGTAAGATATCTTTAAAAGCGGTAAGAAAAGAGCCTAGACTTTCCTGGGACAATCTGGGCTCAAACTTTATGTTTTTTGTAAATAATTGTTTTATATTTTACCTTTGTTTTACTGTTAAGGACAGATATTAGTATTGGTACCGTCCGCAACAAAGCTCACAACAGTATTGGCTCCAAATAGCACGCCCATGCCAACGGCCACAGCAATCGCAACGCCCCATGTTATCTTACCTAAAAACAACCCTATTGCAACGGAAATAATTACTAGAGTAGCTATAGTTTTACCAACGCTTCCCTGTGCTACTTTTATTACATGGCATAGGATATTTGCGATGTCACTTCCACCATCACTATTGGTTACTATTGTGTTAGGTGATGCTGGTTGTGGACCTTCAGCAATTGCAAATGGTGCAGAAAAGATACTGGTTGCGAACATCGTTATTGGCACCGTCAAGTTAATGGAGGTAAGGGCGTGACAGAGCATCTTTTTGAAAATTATGCAGCAGCTATGGATTGAGCGGCGTGATCCCAAATAGATTTAGCTTCAAAAAACATTTCTTTTTGCTTGCTAGAACTGTTAATATACCTGCCCACATCTACTGAAAATATGTTCCTTATTTTTCCCATCAAAGAAAGAGTTTGCTGTACCCCAGAAGGAGATTTGAATTTTATTAGGCATTTCTCTTTCCTGCGTGTTGGTTGGTGTGCATTTTCAACCCTATTATTTAATCCTTTATGGCGCCTATGCTCTGTTTTAGGGCACATTTCTTTTATAGGTTTGGTATAGCTTTTTAATTTATCTGTCACGATTACTCTGGGTACTGGATTTGATTGTAATAATCTTGATAAAAACCTTATCGCAGACTTTTTATTACGTCTGGTCTGTAGGAAGACATCTATCTCATATCCATCTTCATCTACAGCTCTCCACAAAATAAAATATTTACCGTTAATTTTAATGCTCATCTCATCCAAATGCCATTTATCCTTTGCTTTCCTCTACTTCTTCTTGATTATATCTAAAAACCTTTTTCCAAATTTAATACACCATGCTCTTATCGTTTCATGGCTTACTTCTATACCCCTTTATAACAACTCTTCTGCTACGTCTCTATAACTCAAATTAAATCTGTGGTACAACCAAACTGCATGTCCTATTATCACCATTGGATATCTGTATCTGCTCGCTCTTTCTTCCATTGTTTTTCTATTATTTTTTATTTTGCTCCAATTTACTATTTTTTCCCTCTTCTCTCAATACCTTTTGCACCTCAACTTTTTTAACTTGACGGTGCCGTAGCGAATATAAAGAGGGGGATTGGTATAAATTCCAAGAGGCAATCAAAGCACACTACAATTATGTATACTCAAAGTATACCTCAAATCAAATTAAGAATTGATATCTGTCGTCTATAAATTTCGCCAACGTTTAAACTTATCTCATTAGAGGTTACTTGTTCAAAAGCGATTTCAAGAAGATTGTGAACGAATGGAAGATGAAGTTAATGTCAAATATGAAATCACCACAGCTGCCAATGCAAATATTTCCATTGGATAGATTGTTTGATTATAAAAGTTGCTTACCAATTTTACAAAAAAAGCACCTATTAACGCCTCAAGAGTCACCATAGATGCAGAGGCGCTGCCGGATAATTGTGGTATTGCGCTAACAACTTTAGATGTAGCATTGCCAAATATCAATGCAATTGCAATCAGATAAGGAATTTTTATAATTTGGATCCCAATCGCAGTAAGTAATCCAAACCACTCCATTGAAATTAAAGTCAAGCTACTGAGTGCGCTGGACAATAATGAATACTTTATGATTTTATCTGTTGAAAAGTAATTCACCAACCTGCCATTTATAACGCCACCAAGCACAAATACGGCTGACCCTAATGCCATTAACGCGCCGCACCACTCTACGCTAGACTGATATCCTTCTACAAATATTAAGGGAAGATTGGAAATGTTAACGAAAGCGAGCGAGACCATCAATACTTTTATAATTAGGTGCTTTATATAAGTATAATTTGTAAATAATGTTCTGTAATTATTAAAGATATGCTGAAAGTTAATTTTGGATTTTGTTTGTAAAGTTTCTGGTAAGAAAAAAATACTATACATTAATATTGCTAACCCAGATATAGCCATAACATTGAAACTTTGTCTCCAACCTATGGCACCACCAACATAGCCGCCAAGGCTTGGAGATATAACGGTAACTATACCCATCATAATGGTAAAGCTAATTATAGCTTTCTGGAAATCCTTTTCTTTATAAATGTCATGGATAATTGCATTACCTATAGACCATGCTACTCCTGCTCCCACTCCTTGAAGAAATCTAAAAAAGAATAAGGTGTAAATTGATGTGGCTAGTGAAATACCATAAGATGCTATTGTGAAGCTCAGCATTCCAAATAACACGATTTTTCTTCTCCCCCAAGCGTCAGACAGTGTACCATACACTATAGATGAAATGCTAATGCCAAGTAAATTAACGGCCGCGCTAAATTGGATCAGCGATTGACTGACCTTAAACTCCTGCCTAACACTTGATAATAATGGTAAATAAAAGAATATAGCCAGATCAAAAACGGCAACTGCAAAAACTACTATGCAGAAGATGTTTTTTTTCTGAAGTTTTGAGAAAATCATATAATTTTACAGAGTGTTAGCCAAAGATAGATATAAAATTGCCCTGCTCACTTAGGAAATTATTGTTATCCTCAAAATGTACCCAGAGCTTAATCGTAAGATCGACAACTTCTTCAGATTTTGAAACTACCTTTGTTTTTCTGGTCATTCTTGCAATTCTGTGCCTTGTGTTTGAGTTATTGGACTCAATTGAGAGTGTATGTTGTTTGCCAACAACATGTTGATGGCGAGGTATAACCTCTGAATAAACAGACCAATCGTCTGTGTAATAACTGCAATTATCTCTACTTATGATTTTCCACAATTTTCTAAAGGTTGTAACGTTACGCTTACCAACCACCCAGGCAACAACTCTCTTGAGCTCCCTACTATAGGCTTTCCATATCCATAATTTGTTTTTTTTGAATCTACAAAATGCCACATCTCATCTATTTCAACTTCTCTCAATTCTTCCGGCACTGTTGGTCTTGGTATCTTTTTAGCATACAGTATTATCCACTTATATACGCTAGTATGAGCTACTTTAAATAATTTCCCTAGCCATCTAAAGCTACTTTTTCCCATGCTGTACAATAACACTGCCAGAGCCTTCATCTCTGGCGAACAGCCTCTTAATTTAGTGCTTGTAAAATTACATCCACACTCTTTGCATTTATACCTTTGCATACCCCTAATATTACCATTCTTAACGTATTTACTGCTACTGCATTTTTTACACTCTGTATTCATATCTCTATTTTCTTTGTTGCTCGCTATATTCATTTTAGCATCTTATCTATCTTATGGCAACACTCCCTCTTTATTGTTATATTTTAAGAGTTGGGGATAATACTTTTCAATGCGTGTTAATCATGCAAAACTGCACTTCATTTTTTAATTAACCCCTCAAAATAATTAGAAATAACTATCTATACTCTGCTAACTTCAAAAATTTGCGTCGTCATATTTCATGCTTCATTACATACTCACAGCTCTTTTTGAATTATCTATCGTCTATAAACTTTGCCAACATCTAATTTACCAAAAGTATGTACGCGAACTTTTAAAGTAAAATATGATAGATCAAAGTATGCGTATAAGTCAACAGATAAATAACCTATCAAGTTCTTAAAATGCTCAGTTTGAGGCGTCAAAAAGATGTTATCTTTTAGAGAACTGGAATCTTTTCCTCGCCTTAGGCTGCCCGTATTTTTTTCTTTCCACTTGTCTACTATCTCTGGTCAAAAACCCACCACTTCTTAACGCTTGACGGAACTCTTCGCTGATTTGGTTCAGAGCTTTACTGATTCCGTGCCTAATCGCACCAGCTTGCCCAGATAACCCACTGCCAGAAACTTGACAATCCACATCATATACACCATCAGCTTTGAGCAGACAAAACGGTTGGTTAATCAATGTTTTGTACACAGGTCTTTGAAAATATTCTGTCACGGGCTTACCATTGACCATAATTTTTCCTGTGCCCTTGGTCGTCATCCACACTTTTGCAACAGCGGTTTTTCTTTTGCCAGTAGCGTAAACTCTTGGCACAGCTGTAGCAGAAGTCGCTTTTTTTTCAGCACGACTACTAGCTTTTACTTCTTTGCTGACCTCAACTGTAGTTTGAGTAGCTTTTTTTGTTGTTACTTGTGCTTTTTCGCCCGCAGCAGAAGCTTTTTTAGGCTTGATAGCAACTTTTACTTCTTTATTCTCCATAGCTTATCTTTTGACAGGGTTAACTAATTCAGGTTGTTGCGCTGCATGAGGGTGATTTTCCCCGGCATATACATAAAGGTTTTTGAACTGCTTCCTTGCTAGCGGACTTTCTTTAGGTAACATACGTTCAACAGCTAATTTTATAACCCTCTCAGGATATTTGCCAGACAACATATCATCGACTTTTGATTCTTTGATCCCTCCAGGATGGCCTGTATGTCTGTAATATACTTTTTGTTCCAGCTTTTTACCTGTTAATTTTATCTTTTCCGCGTTAATTATCACAATGTTGTCGCCGCAGTCCATATGCGGAGTGTAAGAGCATTTATGCTTCCCACGTAAAATCTTCGCTACTTGCGCAGATAAACTGCCCAGCACTTGATCTTTTGCATCAATCAATAACCACTTTTTTTGTAGATCAGAAGGTCTAGCAAAATAAGTTCCTGATAGTTTCGTACTCATGAATTAATATCTATGCTTTGTTACATTATTTCTTGCATACCATACCCCCAAAAAACTGAGATTGATTTTGAAGGTACCTCTAGGTATTAAAGGTAAGATAATACATAAAATTTACATTATTACAACTGAAATTGCGCAAACTTACAGCTTTATTTTGTCTAAGATCAATTGTTTTGTTTCTTTTATACCATAAAACTTCACAAACGTACCAATTCTTGGTCCTTCTTTTGTCCCCAATAAAATTTCGTAAAGACTGGAAAACCAGTGTTTTAAATCTAACCCGTTATCTTTGCCTATCTTGTAAATGGCGTTTTGTATTTTTTCCGCATCATCTTCTATTATGTCTAACACTTCAAGAAGATGTTGAAGTAGCTTGATCTCTTCTTGATTTGGGATTTTATACTGTTTCTTAGGTTTTACAAAGTCTTGGTAATAATTTATTGCAAACCCTAGCATAGAGTCTATGTACTTCCTGTCATTTTTGGTTAGGCTTGGATTTGAGTTATCAATATAGCCCCATGCCACTTCCTTGCTATCTGTGTTACAGGCATTAACCAAATTCAGTAACAATGTGAAGCTTATTTTCCCCAGGTTTACCTTTGGGGGGGTGTTACCATGGATGTAAAAAATAGGGTTGGAAAGGCGTTTGCACTCATCTAACTCATTATTGTAGTTCTCAAGATGTTGCAAATACTCATCGAAGATCTTCGGGATGATATCGTAGTATAATTTTTTGGCTTTTTTAGGCGATTGGTACATGAACAACGCTAGGCTTTCCTGACTTCCATATTTCAACCATTCTTCTATAGTTACTCCGTTGCCCTTGGATTTTGAGATTTTTTGACCATTTTCGTCAAGAAATAATTCGTAGGACATCTGCTGTGGTGGCGATTTGCCTAATATTCTACAGATTTTATCGTAAAGATAAGCATTTGCCTGGATATCTTTGCCATACATTTCGTAGTCAACGTCAAGAGCAGCCCAGCGCATTGCAAAGTCAGGTTTCCATTGTAATTTACAGTTACCATCTAAAACACTTACCGTGATAGCTTTTTTGTCCTCATCCAAGTAAGTTATTTTTCTTGAGGCTAAGTCTTTTTCCACTACTTGTACCTGCAATACTCTTCCGGTTTTAGGGCATATGGGCAGAAAGGGGCTGTAAGTTTTCTGCCTGTCTTGTCCTAAGGTTGGGAGCATTAAATCCATTATGTCATCATATTTTTCCAATACTTTAATTAGGTATTCGTTAAATTTGCCTGATTTATAGTACTCAGTCGCACTAACAAACTCATATTTAAAATTAAACGAATCCAAAAAGTTTCTCAGTCTGGAATTCATGTATTCCCCATAACTGTTGCATTCACCAAATGGGTCTGGCACTTTGGTTAATGGTAGGTCTAAATATTGTTTGTAATGTTCCTTGTTTGGTATGGTGTCTGGTATTTTTCGCAGGCCATCCATATCGTCCGATACGCAAATCAACTTTGTTGGTATGCCTGAAATGCGTGCAAATGCTTTTTGCACCATATTATTACGCACTACCTCTCCAAATGTGCCAATATGTGGAAATCCTGAGGGGCCATATCCAGTTTCAAATAGTACATAACCCTTAGCTGGAACTTTATTGCCAATTTTTTTTAATATCAACTCCGCTTCTTTAAAAGGCCAGGAGTTAATTTGATCAAGTTCCAACATTATGAAATACGGAAAATTATTTATGCATATTTTATATATAAATATCGAAAGAAACACAAGGGGTTATGAGTATGATTCACTGACTTCAAAAGTTGTGATTATCTTTTTTGACGTTACGTTTTTTAATAGCTTACTTAGCTATCTCGACTCTTTTTTCTTCTTATGCATCACGAAGTATATGCCACTTATAATAATGACCGTGTATCCTATTATTGAATAAACATCAGTTATCATTTCCCCCAATATTATGTATGCAAGCATTCCAGTGAATGGCAACCTTAAGTAGTCATAGGGACCAACTATCGATATATCAGCTAATTTATAAGCCCTGAAAAATGATAGTTTGTGTAATAAACTTGCTATGCTTGCGCAAAGAATCAAGACAATTGCATGAAAAGAGAAGGTAGGCCACTCTCTAGCTGTAAAATCTAGGGCATAATTTGTGGGGTCAAAGGAAAAACTAAAAAAGGCAACTGGCATAGCAAATACTGAGGCGAAAAGCGCAGAGTAAAATAGCTGTGCCCTGGAGTGCTCAGTTTTTGTGAGCTTCTTCACAACGATATTGTTAAGTGACCAAGCTGCCAGTGCTAAAAATGCGTAGAAATACCCTGACTCTATGTTCTTGTCAAAATTCATTAGTATAACACCTACTATCGTTCCAATAAACAGAACCATTTTAGGAACAGTGATATTTTCGTTAAATAGTAAAATGCCTGTCACTGCCATAACAGATGGAGTTAGTTCTGATATGGCTGCTGCGTCAACAACGTTTAGCACTGATACTGCATAAAACATAGATAAAGAGCCAACAATACTAAAAAATCCCCGTAACGCATGAAAAAAAAGTTTTTTTGTTTTTAAGTGATGTACAAACCCTAGTTTCATACACGAAAGCAATGTTATCACCACTATACTCAGCTTATATAACAGCCCAACTTGATTGGATGATATGTGCATGTTGTTAGTTAAGACTTTCACGACCACATATAACAACGACATAAAAAAAGCATTTGTTGTCATCAGCAGAATGCCAGAAATATGTGGGTTAGATTTGAAATAGGACTCTTTCGATTTGGCCATGAACTTAAGGACACCATTAAAGCTTTTTATTACTGCAAGTACAGGAGCATGTCAACGAAATTTTTTATTGCGTACTAGTACTTTTTTATATATTACTGGTGTGTCCGCACTAGATATAAAAAGGTGTACTGAATGTTGCAAAACCTGGAAGGGTGGCCGAGTGGTTGAAGGCGCACGCTTGGAAAGCGTGTTTACTCTCGCGGGTAACAAGGGTTCGAATCCCTTTCCTTCCGCCATAATATGCATAAATATATGAAGGAGATAAATTTGGCAGAAGAAAATATCCATAAACAGAGCGTTGGCACATTACAGAAACCCTCATGGTTAAGAGTTAGAGCTCCAACAGGGGCGGTTTATGAAAAAACAAAGTCGATCGTAAAAGATAAGTCATTAAACACGGTTTGCGAAGAAGCAGCATGTCCTAATATAGGTGAATGTTGGAATAAAAAACATGCTACTTTCATGATTCTTGGGAGTGTATGCACTAGGGCGTGTAGATTTTGCAATGTTGCAACAGGTTTGCCAGATAAACTTGATCCACACGAACCAGAAAAAATTGCTATGTCTGTCAAAGCACTTGGCTTAAAACATGTTGTGATTACTTCCGTTGACAGGGATGATTTGGAAGATGGGGGGGCTGACCATTTTGCGAAGTGTATTATTGAAATCAGAAAATTATGCAGTGATACAACTATCGAAATCCTCACCCCAGATTTTCTAAAAAAGGGAGAGGCATACGATGTTATAGTCAAAGCTAAACCTGATGTTTTTAACCATAATATAGAGACTGTACCTTCACTTTACCCTGAAATTAGACCAGGTTCTAGATATTTTAATTCGTTAAACCTGTTGCATAATATAAAGAAAAAAGACAGAACTATATTCACGAAGTCTGGAATGATGGTGGGCTTAGGCGAAACAAAACAGGAAGTGCTGCAGGTAATGGATGACTTAAGGGCGGCTGATGTCGATTTCCTTACCATAGGTCAGTATTTGCAACCAACTGCTAAGCACGCTGTAGTTGCGAGGTATGTTGATTTAGAAGAATTCGATTATTACAAGAGGATGGCGCAAGTGAAAGGATTTCATATGGTTGCGTCAAGTCCATTGACTAGGTCTTCATACCATGCACAAGAGGACTTTGATAAGCTGAAGCACAATAAGTTATTGGCAGGTTGAATGGTTAAAGATAGATATCGCACAAAGAAAATTGATTTACTATCCAGTAATACAAAATTGTTTAAAACAGTTTACGGTAAATTGTTTTTGTTAATAGTGTTTTCCATCACATTAGTTTGCTTGAACGTGCCTAGCTTTAAAACTTTTCGCGATCGGGCGCATGATGTTTCGGGTGCGACATATTCAATTGTCTCTTACCCTATATACTGGGTTAAAAACAACTATGATGCTGTCAGAGAGTACCTTACTACGTTAAGAGAGGGTAAGGAGATTTACTTAGAAAATCAGAAATTAAAAGAAGACCTTTTGCATTTAAACTTGGTAAAAGAAGAAAATGAGGAGTTAAAGCGGTTATTAAATTTTCAAAATAATTTCGTTTTTTCAAAAATCACTGGAAGAGTGGTGCTTGAATCCAATGAAGACTTATATAGCCAATACTTATTGAATATCGGTCTGAAAAACGGGGTTCAAAAAGGCAACGCTGTCATCAGCCACAACAGACTGGTTGGCAGAGTAATTGATGTGAGCGAAAAAACTTCAAAAATTCAACTGTTAACCGATAAGGATTCGAAAGTTTCTATATCCATAGTTAACACAAGTTATAAGGGGATTGCGACTGGTACATACAGCAATAATCGTCTGAAAATATTGTATTTACCAAGTGATGCAAAGTTAGAAGTTGGACAAATGGTTGTGACATCTGGTGTAAAGCATTCTATGCCATATGGCCTTTATGTTGGTAAAATAGTGAAATATGACAATGAGTTTTACATTGAAGTCTCTGAAAGCTTCAATAAAAAATTTGCTTTGGCAAGTATTTTAAGATTGCAAGAAAATTTTGCTGATGCAAGAAAAAAATAACAGCATATTGCAAATCACAGATTACGAATTATTTGTGAATATTGGAGTTGAGGAAGGTGAAAGGAAAAATAAACAAAGAATTTTGCTATCGATAAAAATCTTTTTCAAAACCATTCCAAAAGCTGTAATTACCGACAGAATAACAGATACAAAATGTTATCTCAATCTCTGCAATAAATTGGATATCTTCAATAACCAAGAATTTAATACTATAGAAGCTCTTGCGCATGCAAATTTCAAATTTGTTAAAGACATTTTCCAAGCAGACAATGTGAGACTACAAGTGACTAAATTTCCAGATATTCCTAGTCTAAAAGGTGGTGTTAGTTTTGCTATAGAGGACAAGTGTGAATAATTTTGTATGTTCCTCCTCCGCGCTATAGTCCTAGCTCTTTCCCAAGTTCTCTGTCGTCTATAAAATTGCACCCCTTGATTTACTAGGGGTACACAACTTTACTTTACTCAAGGTTGTTTTAAATGTAGCATATTATTATACAATTTAGATAATGTCGTCATGAGATTTGTGGTATAATATGAAAGAAAAGATAAATCAGGAGTAAAAATGGATTTAGGGCTACATAGGCATGATATAACAGATAATATGTGGGATTTGATAAAGGATCATTTACCAGGAAGGGAAGGTACGTGGGGAGGTTTGGCACATAATAACAGAAGATTCATTAACGCAGTATTTTGGATATTAAGAACAGGTTCTCCCTGGAGAGATTTGCCTTCAGAATATGGAGGATGGAAAAATACACATAAAAGATTTTGCAGATGGAGAGACAAAAGGATATGGGAGGCTTTATTGGAGATATTTGTGAAAGAACCTGATATGGAATGGTTAATGATAGACGCAAGTCATAGTAAAGTGCATCCACATGCTTCAGGTGCAAAAGGCGGCAATCAAGATATGAGTCGTACAAAAGGGGGCTCAATACAAAGATTCACCTTGCCTTGGATTCACATGGTATGCCACTCAAAGTTATTATCACAAAAGGCTCAGAAGCTGATTGCAAGCAGGCTGTTAATCTTATTGAAGAGATGAAAGCTGAGTACTTACTAGCCGACAGAGGGTACGATGTTAATTACATAATTGACCATGCCCAAGAATTGGGCATGAGAGTTGTTATTCCTCCTAAAAAGAACAGAATCACCCAGAGAAAATACGATAAAGATTTATACAAAATAAGGCATATTGTAGAAAACACCTTTCTTCATCTTAAAAGATGGAGGGGAATTGCAACCAGATATGCTAAAAATTCAGCTTCTTTTCTTGCCGCAATTCAGATTAGATGCTTATCTCTTTGGCTTAAAATCTCATGACGACATTATCTAAATCAAACCATCACATTTATCCTTATTTTATCTTTCAACGCTCCCAAGTAATCGAGATCAAAAGACACAACAGATAGTATAGATTGTTATTGGCCTCAAGCCTAATGCCTTTGAATAACAGAGAGTAAACTTTATTTTTTAAATGGACCACCACTTTTAAGTTTTAACGTTAAAACAGAAATTCGATTATTCAGCATAACACATTTATAAAGCTTGTATAATAAAATAAAATATGTAACCTGATCAATGTCCTATGAATTAGGTTAATTCTGTATTTTAAGAGCTTTATGTTTTTATGGCTTAAACGCTATTTATCGTTTTTAGGCTATTTCTAGGACTTAATAATGCTTCAAGATTTGAATGGTGGCATACAAGACTTAGAGTGCCTACTGTTGAAATCTTTAAAAAACAACTATCAAAAAGTACGGAGCATGTATGAAAATTAAATTTAAAAACAAACATGGATGCACAATTGACAGCTAAATTTACCAATGATTTGGCTACTGAGCTTAGTAAGCTGGATTCAATTCTATTAGGCGTCTCTAGCAGCAATAAAACCCAACTTCTAAACCAAATTGCCAATCACATCGTATCATCTGGGGGCAAAAGAATAAGGCCGTTACTAACGATTGCTATCGCTAAGTTATTCCTAACCGATGAAGTGATAATGAATAAAGTCCTGATGCTCGCATCAGCAATAGAGTTTATTCACACTGCAACGCTGTTGCATGACGATGTTGTAGATAATGGAGATATGAGGCGCAATCACATAACAGCTAATTATGTTTGGGGCAATAAGCCAAGCATATTGGTTGGGGATTTTTTATTCAGCCAGTCTTTTGAGCAGATGGTCAAAACAGAGAATCTGAAAGTGCTTGAAATATTGGCAAGAACTTCAGCAAAAATTGCGGAAGCAGAGGTTTGGCAGCTTGATATCGTAGGAAAGTTGGATTTACTTTTTAGTGACTATATTGACCTGATTTCTGCCAAAACTGCTGACTTATTTGCAGCAGCTTGTGAATGTTCTGCAATACTTGCTAATGCTGATGAAAAGCAGATTAAAAGCTTGAGGAACTTTGGATTGAATTTGGGAATAATTTTTCAAATCAACGATGACATCTCTGATTATTTTAGCAATATCTCTCGCTTAGGAAAAAAAGCAGGCAATGATTTTTTTGAAAACAAAATAACATTGCCAGTAATTTTGCTGTTAGAAAAAGCAGCCTCAGATGATCTTGCAGTGATACATAATCTTTTAGCAGCAGAAAATAAAACTTCACTTGATTTGACCAAGCTGCTAAATTACTTTGAAAAATATTCAATCAAAGAAGAGTCATACGCTGTTTCAAATCAATTTATAACCAAGGGGATCAAAAACCTAGAGATAATACCAGACTCTGCAGTAAAAGGCATGCTTTTTGACTTGATTGCGACTTATAAAAAATCATTTTAAAACGCTAGTAAAACAACATGTTGTGTACAAAATCTTACGCAAAGGTCAATCTATTTTTGAATGTCGTGGGTAAAAATTTAAACGGGTATCACGATGTTCAAAGCCATTTTTTGAGGTTAAAACTTCACGACATTGTATATGTCAGCCTCTCAGATACATTGAGATGTAGCGTTGAGGGCGCCAAAATTTCAGCTGAAGGGAACATAGCGCTAAAAGCAGCGCAATATTTGCAGAAAACGCATAATGTCTTGCAAGGTGCTGATATCAGAATAATAAAAAACATCCCCGTTGCAGCTGGTTTGGGTGGAGGCTCGTCCAATGCAGCAGCTGTTTTAAAGCTATTAACGAAACTTTGGGGTTTGAAAGAGTTGAAAAAAAATGTATTGGGTGAAATTGCGTTTAAAATTGGAGCAGATGTTCCATTTTTTATCAGCAATTATCAAAGCTCTTTCGTAGAGGGTGTGGGTGACATATTAACACCCAAAAAATTAGGAATAAAATTTTATATTCTGCTTGTTAACCCTAAGATAAATATTCTTTCAAAAGAAGCTTATGCACATATCTTGACCGACGCTTTCTCCCCAAATATTATCTGCAATACACAACCCATAATAAACGAGATTTTTCATGGAAAAAATGACTTAGAGCCCCATATAAAAAAACATTACCCAGTCATCGATAAACTGCTTAAAACAATTCAACAACAACAGAATTGTATTGTCAGTAGAATGAGTGGCTCTGGTTCCACATGTTTTGGAATTTTTGATAAAAAGACAGATGTACTTAGTGCTGCCGAAAATATGTCAAGAAAACACCCTGATTACTGGTTCTACAACCAATTAGTCTTAATTTAATAATATATACTCAAAGTATTTTTAGAGTTGGCAAGGAATTGAGTGCCGAGCATGAGGCGCGTACATATGTACGTAACGAAATGCGAAGTATGACGACGCAAATTTTGAGTCAACGGAGTATATATATTTTTTTTTACTTTTAGATAGTGTCGTCATGAGATTTGTGGTATAATATGAAAGAAAAGATAAATCAGGAGTAAAAATGGATTTAGGGCTACATAGGCATGATATAACAGATAATATGTGGGATTTGATAAAGGATCATTTGCCAGGAAGGGAAGGTACGTGGGGAGGTTTGGCACATAATAACAGAAGATTCATTAACGCAGTATTTTGGATATTAAGAACAGGTTCTCCCTGGAGAGATTTGCCTTCAGAATATGGAGGATGGAAAAATACACATAAAAGATTTTGCAGATGGAGAGACAAAAGGATATGGGAGGCTTTATTGGAGATATTTGTGAAAGAACCTGATATGGAATGGTTAATGATAGACGCAAGTCATAGTAAAGTGCATCCACATGCTTCAGGTGCAAAAGGCGGCAATCAAGATATGAGTCGTACAAAAGGGGGCTCAATACAAAGATTCACCTTGCCTTGGATTCACATGGTATGCCACTCAAAGTTATTATCACAAAAGGCTCAGAAGCTGATTGCAAGCAGGCTGTTAATCTTATTGAAGAGATGAAAGCTGAGTACTTACTAGCCGACAGAGGGTACGATGCTAATTACATAATTGACCATGCCCAAGAATTGGGCATGAGAGTTGTTATTCCTCCTAAAAAAGAACAGAATCACCCAGAGAAAATACGATAAAGATTTATACAAAATAAGGCATATTGTAGAAAACACCTTTCTTCATCTTAAAAGATGGAGGGAATTGCAACCAGATATGCTAAAAATTCAGCTTCTTTTCTTGCCGCAATTCAGATTAGATGCTTATCTCTTTGGCTTAAAATCTCATGACGACATTATCTAGAATTTTCTTCTATTTTTCTTCAGGCTATTTTATTTTTGGGAGTGTTGCCATAAGATAGATAAGATGCTAAAATGAATATAGCGAGCAACAAAGAAAATAGAAATATGAATACAGAGTGTAAAAAATGCAGTAGCAGTAAATACGTTAAGAATGGTAATATTAGGGGTATGCAAAGGTATAAATGCAAAGAGTGTGGATGTAATTTTACAAACACTAAATTAAGAGGCTGTTCGCCAGAGATGAAGGCTCTGGCAGTGTTATTGTACAGCATGGGAAAAAGTAGCTTTAGATAATGTCGTCATGAGATTTTAAGCCAAAGAGATAAGCATCTAATCTGAATTGCGGCAAGAAAAGAAGCTGAATTTTTAGCATATCTGGTTGCAATTCCCCTCCATCTTTTAAGATGAAGAAAGGTGTTTTCTACAATATGCCTTATTTTGTATAAATCTTTATCGTATTTTCTCTGGGTGATTCTGTTCTTTTTAGGAGGAATAACAACTCTCATGCCCAATTCTTGGGCATGGTCAATTATGTAATTAGCATCGTACCCTCTGTCGGCTAGTAAGTACTCAGCTTTCATCTCTTCAATAAGATTAACAGCCTGCTTGCAATCAGCTTCTGAGCCTTTTGTGATAATAACTTTGAGTGGCATACCATGTGAATCCACGGCAAGGTGAATCTTTGTATTGAGCCCCCTTTTGTACGACTCATATCTTGATTGCCGCCTTTTTGCACCTGAAGCATGTGGATGCACTTTACTATGACTTGCGTCTATCATTAACCATTCCATATCAGGTTCTTTCACAAATATCTCCAATAAAGCCTCCCATATCCTTTTGTCTCTCCATCTGCAAAATCTTTTATGTGTATTTTTCCATCCTCCATATTCTGAAGGCAAATCTCTCCAGGGAGAACCTGTTCTTAATATCCAAAATACTGCGTTAATGAATCTTCTGTTATTATGTGCCAAACCTCCCCACGTACCTTCCCTTCCTGGTAAATGATCCTTTATCAAATCCCACATATTATCTGTTATATCATGCCTATGTAGCCCTAAATCCATTTTTACTCCTGATTTATCTTTTCTTTCATATTATACCACAAATCTCATGACGACACTATTTAGATGACTAGGGAAATTATTTAAAGTAGCTCATACTAGCGTATATAAGTGGATAATACTGTATGCTAAAAAGATACCAAGACCAACAGTGCCGGAAGAATTGAGAGAAGTTGAAATAGATGAGATGTGGCATTTTGTAGATTCAAAAAAAACAAATTATGGATATGGAAAGCCTATAGTAGGGAGCTCAAGAGAGTTGTTGCCTGGGTGGTTGGTAAGCGTAACGTTACAACCTTTAGAAAATTGTGGAAAATCATAAGTAGAGATAATTGCAGTTATTACACAGACGATTGGTCTGTTTATTCAGAGGTTATACCTCGCCATCAACATGTTGTTGGCAAACAACATACACTCTCAATTGAGTCCAATAACTCAAACACAAGGCACAGAATTGCAAGAATGACCAGAAAAACAAAGGTAGTTTCAAAATCTGAAGAAGTTGTCGATCTTACGATTAAGCTCTGGCTACATTTTGAGGATAACAATAATTTCCTAAGTGAGCAGGGCAATTTTATATCTATCTTTGGCTAACACTCTGCAAAAAAGTAAATACCTCGCTCATATATCCTTGAGATTTTAGTTGATCTCTAAAAATGGCAAAGATTTTTGATAACAAATTTGTTCCTATCTTTGAGCGGATTCTACTAAAAACGCTATAATCAGGTGTGGCTTCGGTTAAATCAAAATCACAAAACCACTTGGCTGCAACACTGTCACTCAAATATCTTTCTAGTTCACGATCTGACAAATCTTCCATAAACTGTAACAACAAGCATTTAAATAAACGTAAAACACCATATCCCTTATAATTAGCAGGAGATTCAATTCCCTTCAGCTCTTGCTCTACTGCCCCAAAATTAAACAGCTCCTTAAATTTGCGATATTGATGCTCACTACCAACCAATTGATCCAAACATACCATTATTATTTGATGCGCTGATGACATTTTTCTCTTCTTTATTCTGTAATCCACTCCACTATACCTTTCTTTATTCCATCTTGCAACACTCCCAAGATAAGCCTGTGCTATTGGGCAGAATCTTGGAAAAAGAAGGGGAAGAAATATTTCGAAAAGGTGGGAGATACAGTGCTTTAGAGGCAATATGGGAGCGTATTATGAAGCTGTTTGGATTTGAATATAATTCTACAAATTCATTGGACAGGGATGGTAAAGGACCGTTGGATTATCTATATTCCTCCAAACCTGTGTTGGAGTTGGTTGTTGAAAAAAATGTGGTCGACATAAACCTAAAAAACAAAGATGGGGAAAGTTCAATCATGCAAGCTGCCAAGGGTGGGTATTGCGAATCTTTTGAATATTTAGCAGACAAGGGAGCTAATCTAATGCTTCAGGACCATCAAGGCAAAAATTTAGTACACAAATTAATTGAAAGTTTTGATGTAACCAAGAAAGATGAACAGCTGGCAATTATAAAAATTTTAAAAGATAAAGGCGTGCTAAACGAATTGTTAGATCAGAAAGATGTAAATGGAAAAACACCACTGGATATTTTAAAAGACAACCCCAAACCTGATCTTATAGCAGACCTATATACCGTATCTGGAAAAGTGCATAATCCTAAACCTTCCAGTTGGGAATCTCGAGTCACAGCCCAGCCACCTTCTACAAACACTTCAAGAATTATGTAACCAACTGTAATTAGGAGTACAAATGTCAAAAAAAAACAATACTCAGCCTAGCTCACCAATCTCACCAGAGCAAGATAAGCTCAGGAAGGAAGCGGCAGCGAGAATGCACGACGCTCGCGAAGCGCTTATAACAGATATGCAGGATATGCTAAAGAATACTGAGGATATTTCCAAGTTGCTAGAGGATAGTCAGAGCGTCCCTATGTTTGTTCAAAAGTCAGAAAGGGAAATGGAGGATGCACTAAGAGAGAAATTTGCTGAAATTCGGAATGGGAGTGGAAAATCTTCTCCTTATTTTACTATTGAAGAGCAAATAACTTTGGATAATATATTAGAGAAGGGTGATACATCCATATTACAAAGTGAGAAGGCAAAGGAAAACTACACCTGGCGTGAAAGCATAACTCAATTCTTTTGCAAACTGGTTGGTATCGAGTATAAAGTTATGGACATCAACGCATTGGATAAAAATGGTAAAAGACCGTGGGAATACTTGCTGCATTCAGAAGAAACGTTAAATTTAGCAAAATCGAATGGTGTTGACATAGGATTAGCCAATGCTGATGGTAAAAATGCAACTCAAAGGTTGGCTGAAGTTAATAATCATGACAAAGAGGTGGATACAAAAACCATATCCGAAAAGACGCATGATAATACTCAATCAGTTTGGAGAGAGCGAGTTGCTGCGCAACCAAGTTCTCCGAATATTTCAAGAAATGTGTAAACAACCTTAGTCAAGAGGGTAAATGCCAAAGAAGTATAAGACTCAGTCTCCACCACCAATTCCTTTGAAACCATCTGTACTGAAGGAAGAGGTGGGTACGGGGGAAAGCAAAATTCTCCAAACGCCCATAGAAAAAGAAAGGGAGAATGAATTAAGAAAAAAATTTGCTGATATTCGTAACGGGAATAAAGCTACTATTCCTTATTTTACACCGCAAGAACAGGTTGTTTTAAATAACATGTTGCAGCGCGGTGACGCGTCCATACTGCAGAGTGAGAAGGCAAAAGAAAACTACACTTGGCGTGAAAGCATCACTCAATTCTTTTATAAACTGGTTGGTATTGAATATAAGGCTATGGATATTAATGCGTTAGACAAAAATGGCAAAAGACCGTGGGAATATTTGCTGCATTCTGGAAAAGCATTAAATTTAGCAAGGCTGCAAGGTGTTGATATAGAGTCACATAATGATGATGGTAAAAATATGGTCCACAGATTGGTTCAGCAAACCAATGATCAAAATAAAGAAGAAAGCCTAAAAATCATAAAAACTTTCGGGAGAGGGGGTATGTTTTTGGCAGACGACTACGGTATAACGCCATTTGATCTCGCGAAGAATCAAGCTGCAACAATGCCTCTTGGTAAAGAAGTCTTGGATACGCTGGTTACAAGTACTATAAAACCTTTAAAAAAAGGAGAAGTTGCGACTAAGGAGACTATAGACGTCATAAGCCGCGTGGGAATTAGTTATTTCTTGGATTCTCCGAAAATTTTTGTGTCAGCCGTAAACAATGGTGCAGATCTAAGACACCAAGACCATGAAGGGAAAAATGTCTTGCATAAGTTGTTTGAACAGTTCTACCCTAAAGACATGGCAAATAGGCAAATGTTGGAAACCTTGGTAGGTCATGAGGATTTTCGTTTATTATTGAAACAAAAGGATTTTGAGGGTAAAACGCCTCTTGATATAGCCAAAGCTTCCTATAATGCAGAAGAACTTATCCCTCAATTGGAAAAAAGTCAGCAGAGTACAACAACTACAAAAGACCGTTCAAACACTGCAAAGTCATGGGTGGATAATATTGAAGCTAAAGAAGCTAAGGCCTTAGGTGCAAAGTTGAATAGGTAGGGTTTTAAGACTTACTTTTTAAGTTAGCGGAGTATGATCCAGTGGGTGGTGGTCACGTCAAGCGACTTGACTTTTTTGTTTTTAGAATTATTATTTCTTTATCTTTAGATTAGCCCTATATATTAAGTAAAGCAATGATGAATGTATGTAACACTCAACAAGAGAACAAGCTTGCTGATGAATTAATGCATTTTGTTGAGAAAGAAGGGTATGAGATTGTCAGAATAAGGATAAATAAAAGTAAAAAAAGCCAAAGCTGCCAGATAATGATAGAAAGGTCGGATAATCAACGGATAGATATAAAAGATTGTGAAAAAGTAAACAAAGAGGTTGTTCGGTTATTAAAAGAGAACGATCTGGGGCTGGTTGATTGCAATATTGAGGTTAGTTCGCCTGGAATAGACAGGCCTTTAACTAGGTTAAAAGATTATGTTGCATCTAAAGGTAAATTGGTTAGGATAAGCACTTTATACAAGGTTCAGAACAGACGTAGTTTTAAGGGGCGCTTGGTTGACATGGACGATCAATCAATCAAAGTCAGATTGGCGGGCAGTGATGATATATTGGTTTTGAGTTTTGAATCGATAGCCGAGGGCTATTTGCAGTATGAATTTAATAAGGTATAAAAATTATTTGGTATAATTAATGAAAGTTAAGAATTTTGGTGGCAGTGAGATTTTGCATGTGGCAGAAGCTGTAGCAAAAGATAAGGGAATAGCAAAAAACCATATTTTAGAAGCGCTTGAAGAGGCTATTAGCGTTGCAGCAAAAAGAAAATATGGAGCAAACGTTCCTGTAAAGACCCACATCAATAGGCAGTCTGGAGATATTGAGCTGTATAGAGAAACACTTGTTCTTGAAGATGTTTCAAAATTCGATACTGATCAAGAAAACGTCAGAGTTATTAGCTTAGAAGAAGCAAGGGCTATCAACCCTGATTTGCAAGATGGAGACACCATAAAAGAAATATTGCCACCATTGGAAATAGGTAGGCTAAACGCTGGTTCTGTAAAACAGGTGATAATTTCCAAAGTGAAAGAGCTCGAAAGAGATAAACTATACGAGGAATTCAAAGATAGAATTGGGGAAATACTAAATGGCGTAGTGGAGAGAATAGAGGGAAATGGATTTATAATAAAAATATCTGGAGCTGAAGCGGTCCTTAGAAAAGACCAGGCGTTAAAAACTGATTATTATAAGTTAGGGGATAGAATAAGAGCATGTTTGGTAAAATTAGACAAAGAGTCTAAAGGGCCTATACTGATTTTATCCAGAACTCATAAAGAATTTGTCAGTCAATTGTTTAAGCAAGAAGCGCCTGAGATATACGATAAAATTATTGAAATAAAAGATATTGCTAGAGACCCGGGCTCAAGAACGAAGATATCTGTATACTCATCGGACCCATCTGTTGATCCTGTTGGTTCTTGCGTGGGAGTGAGAGGAGCAAGGGTGCAAACTGTGATAAAAGAATTGAAGGGTGAGAAAATAGACATAGTCAAATGGAGTGAAGACCCAGCTACATATGTTGTTAATGCATTGGGTTCTATGCAGGTTTCTAAGGTTGTGATTGATGAAGAGCAAAATAGAATAGAAGTGGTGATTCCTAACGATGATCAAAGTCAAGTTATTGGAAGAAGAGGGCAGAATGTAAAATTGATTTCCGAGCTAGTTGGTTGGAAGATTAGCATAACAACAGAAGAGACAGAAATCCGTAAAAGACAGGAAGAGTTTAGTCGTATTACTGAGTTGTTTATGGAAAGGTTAAATTTGGAAGAGATCTTAGCGCAATTACTAGCATCGGAAGGTTATAATAGCATACAAAGCTTAGCTGAGGCTAGTGTCGTTGCTATCGCTTCTATAGAAGGGTTAGATGAAGAGATAGCGACAGAGTTGATTTCAAGAGCCAAGGAATCCATGGCCGAAGAAAAGGTAGAATAGCTAACGCTATATACCTCTGATAAAAATTCAACGTTGGCAAAATTTATAGACGATAAATAGCTTGAAAAGAGCTAGGACTATGAGCGATGAGCATGAGGCGCGTACATATGTACCTAAACGAAATGCGAAGTCCGAAGTATGACGACGCCAATTTTTCAAGTTATCGGAGTATATTTGTTGAAAAATAGAACTTTACCATGAACCAATGGACAAAAATAAGCTAAAAATAAGGGAAATAATGAATTATTATCTTTTAAACTTGTAATATATGTGGTATCAGGGTTATATGTAGGGTTTATCAATCTTTTATATCCTTGCTTTAGTTAATAAAAAGACGTGAAGGTTGAAGGATTGGTTTAGCTACTGTGTTTAATTATTATTAGGAGAAACAAAAAAATGAAATTTACTGGTACAGTTAAGTGGTTTAATACCGAAAAAGGATACGGATTTATTCGTCCTGATGATGGACAAAAAGACGTTTTTATCCATATGTCTGCATTAAAAGGTGCGGGCCTGAATGGTTTGAAAGATAACCAGAAAATAGAATATGAGATTGCAAAAGAAGGTGGCAAAGAGTCAGCTGTTAATATATCTTTAATCTAATTATAATTAACTTTATCAAAGGAGACAAAATGAATAAGAATGAATTCATAGAAAAATTATCACAAGAGTTGGGTAGTACTAAAGTTGCTGCTAATAAAAGTTTAGATGCGGTTCTGAAATGTATAACCTATGCCATGAAAACTAACGATGGATTAAGGTTTGTTGGATTTGGAACTTTTAAAGCAAGAAAAATTGCAGCTAAAGAAGTTAAAACACCAAAAGGAACAATGGCAAAAGTACCTGCTCATAAAAGAATAAGTTTTTCTGTTGGTAAAGAATTTAAACAAGTTGTAAACGGTAAATAGGTTTGTTGCTTGCATTCGCGCTTGGTGGACTAATTGCTCTGCTATGCTTTTTTATTGGTTATCGTTTGGGTAGTAGGAGGTAATAATGTCTGGTAGTGTGAATAAAGTTATATTGGTTGGAAATGTGGGAAGCCAACCTGAAGTTAGAAGTATACAATCAACCGGAGAGGAGCTTGTAACTTTTTCTTTGGCGACAAGCGAAAAATGGAAAGACAGAAACACAGGAGAAAATAAGGAGAAGACTGATTGGCACAGGATAGTGGTTTTTTCTCCTGGTTTAGTCAAGATCATCAAAAGTTATGTAACTAAAGGAAGTAAGTTATATTTGGAAGGTAAGTTGCAAACTAGGGAGTATCAAGATTCAGATGGAGTTAAAAAGTATACTACAGAGGTGGTTTTGACTCAGTATAATAGTGCTTTGACTTTGTTGGATTCCAAAAAAGACACTTTCTCGACCGGGGCGTCTGATGGACCTATGAGGTATGATCAGGTTAAGGAGAAAGAAAGTGAAGATTTGATGAACGACGATGATATTCCATTCTAGACGCGCCAATTGGTGAGTCCCCATGCTTTGAAAGGGATGTGCACATCAAGTGGGTGGGAGAGTAGAGAGAATTAAAAAAGGAAAGGGCTTTGTTTGCTTGTACTTTGAATTGGCCGATTGGGCTTTGATCATTTTTTTAACTTGCAGGTGAATTTGATATGAACCTAAAAGCAATTGTTGAAACGCGTCAAATATATATCTATTATGTCGTAGTCGCATACCAAAATAAAAACAATGAAAGAATACATATGCAGTCTTGAGCAACTAGATGAACTTGCTGGTACTTTCTCGTCCAAATTAAAGAAGGGAAGTGTTGTATTGCTACATGGGGAGTTGGGGAGTGGAAAAACAACGTTTGTAAAGTTTTTAATAGGCCATTTAGGTGGCAACTGGGATGACGTAACAAGTCCAACTTTTAACCTTGTGCACCAATATAAAACAGCAAGATTTGATGTATGGCACTTTGACTTATATAGATTGAAATCCAAGGAAGAATTATACAATTTGGGCGTTGATGATGCTTTGGAAAATGGGATATCTATCCTAGAATGGGGTGAGATTGCAGAAAGTTTACTACAACCTATCCATACTAAAATTTTTTTTGAATATGCTGGCGATCCTAAAGTAAGAAAGGTATTGGTAGAAAATATGCACTGCTAACTTCAAAAATTGGCTTTAAAATATATCGGATTGCGGCATTTTGTTACGTGTTTTTACACGCCCCTTATGCTCTCGCCATTATATTATGCAGGAGTGTTTTTAGGGAGTGTTGCCATAAGATAGATAAGATGCTAAAATGAATATAGCGAGCAACAAAGAAAATAGAAATATGAATACAGAGTGTAAAAAATGCAGTAGCAGTAAATACGTTAAGAATGGTAATATTAGGGGTATGCAAAGGTATAAATGCAAAGAGTGTGGATGTAATTTTACAAACACTAAATTAAGAGGCTGTTCGCCAGAGATGAAGGCTCTGGCAGTGTTATTGTACAGCATGGGAAAAAGTAGCTTTAGATGGCTAGGGAAATTATTTAAAGTAGCTCATACTAGCGTATATAAGTGGATAATACTGTATGCTAAAAAGATACCAAGACCAACAGTGCCGGAAGAATTGAGAGAAGTTGAAATAGATGAGATGTGGCATTTTGTAGATTCAAAAAAACAAATTATGGATATGGAAAGCCTATAGTAGGGAGCTCAAGAGAGTTGTTGCCTGGGTGGTTGGTAAGCGTAACGTTACAACCTTTAGAAAATTGTGGAAAATCATAAGTAGAGATAATTGCACTTATTACACAGACGCTTGGTCTGTTTATTCAGAGGTTATACCTCGCCATCAACATGTTGTTGGCAAACAACATACACTCTCAATTGAGTCCAATAACTCAAACACAAGGCACAGAATTGCAAGAATGACCAGAAAAACAAAGGTAGTTTCAAAATCTGAAGAAGTTGTCGATCTTACGATTAAGCTCTGGGTACATTTTGAGGATAACAATAATTTCCTAAGTGAGCAGGGCAATTTTATATCTATCTTTGGCTAACACTCTGTGTTTTTAAAGCAGCTTTGCACAGTAAGGGCCGTATATATACTCCGATAACTTGAAAAATTGGCGTCGTCATACTTCGATTTCGCATTTCGTTACGTACATATGTACGCGCCTCATGCTCATCGCTTGTATTCCTAGCTCTTTTCCAAGTTCTCTGTCGTCTATAAATTTGCCAACCCTTGATTTACTAGAGGTATACTAAAATACAAAAAATTTTTTATATAAATAAAAAACTGCAAGACTTCTGTAATAAGTTATGTTACAATGCGTCCGTAACTAAAAAGTTACGAAACGGTTTGTTTGAATGATAAGGATGTAAAAGGACTGTACTTCCGTAGCTGTTATTCACCTATCCCCCATATATAAATACAGTCCCTTTACTCCATTTAACAGTACTTTTACTGAAACTTCAACTGATTTTCTCTTCTACATTAAGCATGTTATTATCTTCCATTATACTTCGCTAACTTCAAGAATTGGTCTCAAAATATATCGTAATTAGTATAGCGTCTGAGTATACTCCGATAGCTTGAAAAATTGGCCTCAAAATACTTCGGACTTCGCATTTTGTCACGTACAAATAGTAAGATCCTCATGTTCATCACTCATCTTGCTAGCCCTTTTTAAAGTGATCTGTAGCCTATAGATCTACCAATTCTCAGTTTGACTTGAGGTACGTAAATCTCTTAAATAAGATTAAAGAAGCGCAGCGAGCCCAGCGCTTCTTTAGATAATGTCGTCATGAGATTTGTGGTATAATATGAAAGAAAAGATAAATCAGGAGTAAAAATGGATTTAGGGCTACATAGGCATGATATAACAGATAATATGTGGGATTTGATAAAGGATCATTTACCAGGAAGGGAAGGTACGTGGGGAGGTTTGGCACATAATAACAGAAGATTCATTAACGCAGTATTTTGGATATTAAGAACAGGTTCTCCCTGGAGAGATTTGCCTTCAGAATATGGAGGATGGAAAAATACACATAAAAGATTTTGCAGATGGAGAGACAAAAGGATATGGGAGGCTTTATTGGAGATATTTGTGAAAGAACCTGATATGGAATGGTTAATGATAGACGCAAGTCATAGTAAAGTGCATCCACATGCTTCAGGTGCAAAAGGCGGCAATCAAGATATGAGTCGTACAAAAGGGGGCTCAATACAAAGATTCACCTTGCCGTGGATTCACATGGTATGCCACTCAAAGTTATTATCACAAAAGGCTCAGAAGCTGATTGCAAGCAGGCTGTTAATCTTATTGAAGAGATGAAAGCTGAGTACTTACTAGCCGACAGAGGGTACGATGTTAATTACATAATTGACCATGCCCAAGAATTGGGCATGAGAGTTGTTATTCCTCCTAAAAAGAACAGAATCACCCAGAGAAAATACAATAAAGATTTATATAAAATAAGGCATATTGTAGAAAACACCTTTCTTCATCTTAAAAGATGGAGGGGAATTGCAACCAGATATGCTAAAAATTCAGCTTCTTTCCTTGCCGCAATTCAGATTAGATGTTTATCTCTTTGGCTTAAAATCTCATGACGACATTATCTAATGCTAATAGTTTTAACTTATTATGCAACTTTTAATTGCACCACACTTAAACTATGATCCAAATATAACTAGACGCACCTCTGATAAATGTTGGCAAAATTTGTGGAGAACAAATAACTCCAAAAATAGCGCTTATGTAGTGGCCTTTAATATTGTGTTTTATTTGTTCGTAACTTATGGGTCTACAAAGTCTAAGTCTGGTGGTAAGACAAAAGATAAAAAAATCTTGCTAATTAAAAAAAAGTATGTTGTGCTTAGCACTCACAGTGAAAGACAAATTTATTTATGGGGTTGTATGTCTAATAATAAGCTAACCAGAGGGCAGAGAGAAGCTGTAGCTCTTCTTTCTATTGGAATGTTTCTGGAGTATTTCGACCTAATGCTGTATATTCATATGGCAGTGTTCTTAAACGAGATTTTTTTTCCGCAGGCTGATAAAACCACCGCTCAATTGGTTACTGCTGCAACTTTTTGTTCAACTTATCTGATGAGACCAGTGGGTGGTTTTATCATCGGGTGGATAGGTGACCGTATGGGAAGGAAAACGGTGATAATGATCACAACAACCATAATGGCAATTTCATGCATTGTGATGGCGTCTGTTGGAACTTATGCAGAGATTGGGGTGACAGCAAGTGTTGTGATGATATTATGCAGAATGTCGCAAGGGCTCTCTTCTGTCGGAGAAGCAATTGGCTCTGAAATATACATATCTGAAACCTTTAAATCACCTTACAAATATATATATTGTGGGATAATTGATATTAGTGGTATGATGGGGGGTATATTTTCTTTACTTGTTGCATCGTTTGCTCTCTCTGTTGGGTTGAATTGGAGATTGGCGTTTTGGATAGGGGCTAGTATAGCGATATTCAGCTTTGTAGCGAGAGTAAGACTGGGTGAAAGTAAGGAGTTTATAGAGCACCAAAATAAACTAAAAGCCCAAGCTGGTTTAGATAAACAGAAGGTGGAGGATAAATCAGTTCATCCAGAAAAAATAGATAAGAACGCTATTTTTGCATATTTTTTGATTCGTATTATAGCAGTGGCTTGTATTTATATTGTATTTGCATACATGGGTGAGTATATGAAGGAAAAATTGGGTTATACTTCTGAAGAGGTAATCCATCAAAATACAATCATTAGCATCTTGGTGATCATTGGCACAGTAGTAGCATTAAGTTTTGCAAAAAAATATCATCCCACAAAAATAGCTAAAGCTACGGTATTCTTTTTCCTGGTTTTTTTACCGTTTATTCCATGGTGGTTGTCTAATATTACTGGGGCCATATCATTAACATGCGTGCAGTTTGTGATGTTTTCTTTTGGGTTGTACTTAATTGGAATGGAGGTGGTCTGCTTCAAATATTTTCCCATTACTAAACGTTTTACCATCTTAGCAACCACGTTTGGGGTTGCCAGTGTGTTAGGGCAGATAGTAATTGCTTTTGGCCTGATCCCCCTGACGGAGCATTTAGGCTATTATGGGCTTTGGGTAATTTATATTCCTGTCATCGGCGGATTTTTATATGGGATTAATTATATTGAAAAGCTGGAGAAAAAAAGGGGGGTATATGATATTTATCCAAATGAAAAATCTATCAACATAAACTAATCTCGCACCATAATTGAAACAAATTCAGGAGATATAAATGAGTCATCCCAAACTTACAAAATATCAAAAAGAAGCAGTAGTATTGCTTTCTTTAGGAACTTTTCTAGAATATTTTGACTTAATGCTTTACCTTCACTTAGCAGTTTTTTTTAATGACCTGTTCTTCCCCCCGACTGAACCATGGATTGCTAAACTACTGGTTGCTGCAACTTTTTCTATCACCTACGTTACAAGACCAATAGGTGGATTTATTATCGGTTGGATTGGGGATCATATAGGCAGAAAAACCACTATAATTATCACGACATTTATAATGGCTTTCTCGTGCATTGTTATGGCAAATATCGGCACTTATGCGGAGATTGGCATCACCGCAACTATTGCGATGCTCTTGTGTAGAACGCTGCAAGGGTTTTCTTCTATGGGAGAAATAGTTGGAGCACAACTTTATATATCGGAAATTTTAAAACAACCTTATAAGTACGTATATACTGGTATTGTTGATATTGCAAGTTGGATCGGTGGGCTAATTGCTTTGGCAATAGGGGCTCTTGCTATTTCTGTACAACTTAATTGGAGGATGGCTTTTTGGGTCGGGGCAGTAATCGCTTTAGTTGGCATGTTTGCCCGTACAAGATTAAGGGAAACTCCAGAATTTGTGGACTATAGACGTAGAATGAAAATCAAGGCTGAGCTAAATAAACAAGATCCGGAAATTATAAAGCGTCTTAAGATTTATCAAGATAAGATGGATAAGAAAGTTATTGTCTCCTATTTCCTTATTCGGTTAGTAGTTGGCTCCTGTTTCTATATTACTTATGGTTATATGAGCGAGTTTATGAAGGATTCCTTGGGCATGACTGCTGCAGAAATAGTCAACCAAAATACGATTATAAGTATTGTAACATTGGTGGCGATGGTAGTGGCGCTGTGTTTTGTGAGGAAGTATCATCCAATAAAAATAGTCAAAGTAACGATATTCTTTTTTCTAATTTGTTTACCGTTCATTCCATGGTGGTTGTCTAATGTTTCAGGTACAATATCCTTAACTGCTTTGCAATTTGTGATGTTCTCTTTCGCAATATACGTGGTTGGAATGGAGGTAGTGTGTTTTAGGTATTTTCCTATTGCAACGAGATTTACCCTCATAGCCACAACATTTGGGGTTGCAAGTGCAATAGGGCAAGTGGTTATAACATTTGGTTTAATTCCATTAATGGAGCATTTAGGCTATTATGGGCTTTGGGTGATTTATGTTCCTGTTGCAATTGGTTTCTTATATGGGGTCAACTATATTGAAAAATTAGAGAAAAAAAGAGGCTCTTATTATAAATATCCAGAAGAAGAAAAGTTAGACATCCCAATTGACACGGCAATGGAGCAAAGTGGATTTAGTTATAACTTAGGAGAAGAATATAAAAACTATAACACGTATTGCAAGTACTCCCAAAAATTGCTTAATCGAATAGAAGACCTAAATCAACGTGCAAAGAAGAAAGTGAACATTGAGTTGATAAAAAAAGCCATTATTTTTGCAAAAAAATGGCATGGGTTAGATAAAAGAAACACAGGTGAACCATTTTACTCTCATCCCTTAGCTGTGGCCGATATTGTTTTGGACTATTATTTCAAAACTGATGTTATAGTAGCTGCAATATTGCACGACGTTGTTGAGGATACAGATTGTACAATTGAGTTGATAGAACAGGAGTTCAATCCGCGTATAGCGCAGATGGTAGATAGGCTTACTAAAATACAAAAACGAGATGATAAGATAGTAAAGCTGAGCTTAGACGAAACTGTTGATAACTTACATAAAATGCAGGATAACGAAGTGTTACTTATCAAACAACTCGACAGACTGCATAATATGCATACCATTAGCGGAATGAAGAAGGAGAAGCAAAGGAGAGCAGCTATTGAGACTATGAATATATTGATCCCCTCCATTGCAGACACCGTGGAGAAGCTAGACATTAGCGATAAGTTGAAATTAGAAGATGAGCTTTATAATCTTTCTAGTCCCTATCTTAAGGATGAGGATGAAGATCAGAATGAGGATGAGGATGATAAAGCTCCTCGACAAAAATAAGTGATAAAAATGCGAAATATGACAACGCCAATTTTTGAAGTTAGTAGGGTAAATTTGGTGGGAGTGTTCATAAATAGATAGAAAGAGCTAAAGCTTTGTTAAAAAATAAAACAAGGGATAATCTTAGCATTTCAGAACACTTGCTAAAGCGTTTAGTCTTGCGATTTAATCTAGCAAGCATATCCCTTAAGGAGGAATTGAAGCTCTCAACCAAACAAGTTTCAGACTTTGTCTGCAGATGTATTTGAGCAATTTTATAATGACAATAGACCTCATACCCATCTGTACACATATAACGAATTTGGTATTTTTCTCCTAGCTCACGAGCTAAATCTACGTAATTTTCTTTATCACCTGAACCTACTTTAAACGCAACAGTTTTGAATCTGTCCCTATCGACAGCAGTCCATATTCTTGTTTTATTCTCTTTTTTTTGACGTATGTATATAGGGTTCTGTCGCATCTGTTAATTTTTGAAATAAAAAGTAAAAATTAAGAATTTTTAACTCCCGATTTTCCGCACTTTGAAATTTTCACTTTTCACTTTTTGCACTGAATTTTCACAGATGCGACAGAACCATCCGCGTGCAACGTGGAAATCGAACCTGGGAGCGTTGAAAGATAAAATAAGGATAAATGTGATGGTTTGATTTAAGGAAGTTTGGACCATGGTCTAAAAAAATTAACAAAAAACTGGTTTCCCCAAGAATTCAAAAGATTTCTTTGAGGTGGGATATGGTAATTTTTAGCTTTTTATTGATTCTGCGAAGCGTGATTTTATGGGTTCTGTCGCATCTGTGAAAATTCAGTGCAAAAAGTGAAAAGTGAAAATTTCAAAGTGCGGAAAATCGGGAGTTAAAAATTCTTAATTTTTACTTTTTATTTCAAAAATTAACAGATGCGACAGAACCCAGTATTTTATTGGATCAAACAAGCAGGGAAAGTAGTAGATGAGATGGTGACGAATCAAAAGATAGAGGGAGATAAGAAGCGTATAGAGATATTAGAGATGGATGAGCTATATACATACGTCAAAAAAAAGAGAATAAAACAAGAATATGGACTGCTGTCGATAGGGACAGATTCAAAACTGTTGCGTTTAAAGTAGGTTCAGGTGATAAAGAAAATTACGTAGATTTAGCTCGTGAGCTAGGAGAAAAATACCAAATTCGTTATATGTGTACAGATGGGTATGAGGTCTATTGTCATTATAAAATTGCTCAAATACATCTGCAGACAAAGTCTGAAACTTGTTTGGTTGAGAGCTTCAATTCCTCCTTAAGGGATATGCTTGCTAGATTAAATCGCAAGACTAAACGCTTTAGCAAGTGTTCTGAAATGCTAAGATTATCCCTTGTTTTATTTTTTAACAAAGCTTTAGCTCTTTCTATCTATTTATGAACACTCCCTTGTTTTATAGTTGGACATGTTCAAAACAACATGATCTCACCATCTTTTCCAGAAAGGGAGCGTTGAAAGATAAAATAAGGATAAATGTGATGGTTTGATTTAAGGAAGTTTGGACCATGGTCTAAAAAAATTAACAAAAAACTGGTTTCCCCAAGAATTCAAAAGATTTCTTTGAGGTGGGATATGGTAATTTTTAGCTTTTTATTGATTCTGCGAAGCGTGATTTTATGAGCTTAGGCAGTAAGAACCGTTAAACGTTTTAAATTAAAGCAGATAGCATTCATAAATTCAGCAAACTGATTTTTGGCAATTCCTATGTATCGCAATCGTTTATTATCTTGAGAAAACACCCTCTCAAACGGAGCCCTTATGGAAGTATAGTATCGATCAAGGTCAAAATTCTTTTGCTTCATATTGTTTTTCTTGATGGCGCAAAAATGAATACCTCTGCTTTTAGCTGCATTCTTTGCTGGTGCAACACAATACCCTTTGTCAGCATAAACTGCTCCACTATTTGGTAAAACATGCGCAACTCCCTTTGCATCGGTAACATTAGCAGGCGTTATAGCAACCTTGTTGATCATTCCGGATTGAATATCTACGCTTACATGTTTTTCTTATAGCCATACCAAAATTTACTACCACCCTTGCACCCTATTTTGGCTTGTTTATCATGTGCGACTTTAGGCAAGACTTCGTTGTTAAGTTTTTCATATTTTTGTTTTCTGGCTTCATCCCGCTCTTCCCATAAATTAGCTTTGGAGATCAAGTGACTTGCATCAACAAAAGTAAATACCTCGCTCATATATCCTTGAGATTTTAGTTGATCTCTAAAAATGGCAAAGATTTTTGATAACAAATTTGTTCGGCACCGTCAAGTTAAAAAAGTTGAGGTGCAAAAGGTATTGAGAGAAGAGGGAAAAAATAGTAAATTGGAGCAAAATAAAAAATAATAGAAAAACAATGGAAGAAAGAGCGAGCAGATACAGATATCCAATGGTGATAATAGGACATGCAGTTTGGTTGTACCACAGATTTAATTTGAGTTATAGAGACGTAGCAGAAGAGTTGTTATAAAGGGGTATAGAAGTAAGCCATGAAACGATAAGAGCATGGTGTATTAAATTTGGAAAAAGGTTTTTAGATATAATCAAGAAGAAGCAGAGGAAAGTAAAGGATAAATGGCATTTGGATGAGATGAGCATTAAAATTAACGGTAAATATTTTATTTTGTGGAGAGCTGTAGATGAAGATGGATATGAGATAGATGTCTTCCTACAGACCAGACGTAATAAAAAGTCTGCGATAAGGTTTTTATCAAGATTATTACAATCAAATCCAGTACCCAGAGTAATCGTGACAGATAAATTAAAAAGCTATACCAAACCTATAAAAGAAATGTGCCCTAAAACAGAGCATAGGCGCCATAAAGGATTAAATAATAGGGTTGAAAATGCACACCAACCAACACGCAGGAAAGAGAAATGCCTAATAAAATTCAAATCTCCTTCTGGGGTACAGCAAACTCTTTCTTTGATGGGAAAAATAAGGAACATATTTTCAGTAGATGTGGGCAGGTATATTAACAGTTCTAGCAAGCAAAAAGAAATGTTTTTTGAAGCTAAATCTATTTGGGATCACGCCGCTCAATCCATAGCTGCTGCATAATTTTCAAAAAGATGCTCTGTCACGCCCTTACCTCCATTAACTTGACGGTGCCCCCCTTTCCCTTTGCAATATTTACATTCTATTTTCTCCATTTTTCCCTTTCTTTTTTTTCCTTCCCTCTCCTTATATCACATTCTTTTCTTCTTTCCTATCCCTTTTAAAACACTCCCATAAGGACGGGCAGTCTATAGTTGCCATAGTCCATACTGTTGATAAATGTATACCTCTAGTAAATCAAGGGTTGGCAAATTTATAGACGAAAGAGAACTTAGAAAAGAGCTAGGAATACAAGCAATGAGCATGAGGCGCGTACATATGTACCTAAACGTTATGCGAAATCCGAAGTATTTTGAGGCCAATTTTTCAAGTTAACGGAGTATATGCTTCCAATTTCTTAGTCTTGCTTCTTGCTTGGGCTATAAGTGTTCATTTGCTCGAAGAAATCATAATTACTTTGTGAATATTTCAACTTATTAATTAAAAATTCTATCGCTTCTGTTGAACTCATAGGGCTTAATATTTTTCTTAAAACCCATGCTTTACTTAGGTTTCCTTTATCTACTATTAATTCTTCTTTTCTAGTTCCAGATTTAGTTATATCAATCGCGGGGAAAACCCTTTTATCAGCTATCTTTCTGTCCAGTATGATCTCTGCATTACCGGTTCCTTTAAATTCTTCGAATATTACTTCGTCCATTCTAGAACCAGTTTCAATTAATGCAGTAGCAATAATGGTAAGAGAACCACCACCCTCTATGTTCCTTGCCGCCCCAAAGAATTTTTTTGGTCTTTGTAGCGCGTTAGAATCAACGCCCCCGCTTAGTACTTTACCTGAAGAAGGCGCTACATCGTTGTATGCCCTTGCCAGCCTAGTTATAGAGTCTAGTAACACGACAACATCTTTTTTCGCTTCAACCAGCCTTTTTGCTTTTTCTATAACTATCTCAGCTAACTGTACATGACGATGCGATGGCTCGTCAAACGTTGAACTTACTACTTCACCCTTAACCGACCTAAGCATGTCTGTAACTTCCTCTGGCCTTTCTCCTACGGATAAAACTATCAGGTATATCTCTGGATAGTTTTTGGCTACGGCATGTGCAATGTTTTGCATTAAAACCGTCTTCCCGGTTCTAGGAGGCGCAACAACCAATGCTCTTTGTCCTTTGCCTAAAGGGGATACTATGTCAATAATGCGTCCACTTAATGTACTTTTGCTTCCGTCTAAAAATTCCAAGCTTATTCTGTCTTCTGGATAAAGAGGGGTTAAATCTTCGAAATGTATTCTGTGTTTACTACTTTCTGTTGATTGATAGTTGATTGTTTGGACATTTACAATTGCAAAATACCTTTCATCTTTTTTTGGAGCTCTAATCAGACCAGTTATAGTATCACCGGTTCTTAGACCAAACCTTCTAATTTGGTTGGGGGACACATAAACATCATTAGAGCATGGGATATAGTTTGATTTGGCAGATCTTAAAAACCCATAACCATCCGGCAATATTTCTAACACACCTTCTCCTACTATATCCACCCCCTTTTCGGCATAATCTTTCAAAATGGCGAATACCAAATCATGACGGTTTAGACTGTTTGGATTTTTAAGGTCTAGAGATTCTGCAAGCAATACAAGCTCATCTGGAGACTTGTTTTTAAAGTCACTTAAATTTAAGGTTTCTCTAGCTATTTTATTTTGTTCTGCATTGTTTTTGGAATCTAAGTGACGATGATTATAGTCTTTATCTTCCACTCTCTCTTGAATGGATTTTTCATCACTAGGTTTGGCTTTATGATCCACTTTTAACCTGTAGCTAAGCTTTTTCACACTTTTATCCGTTTTCTCTTGAGCATCTTTTACGCTGCCAAAATTATCCTCTGAATCTATAGCACCTAATGTGCCATTTACCTTTTTCATTTTTTGAATTGTATATTGTTTGTAATTAAGACGAAAAACCCCATCCAGTGCTTGTATGCAAGTCTAGTGTGATTTTTCATTGTTATCGAATTGCCCGATCATAATTGTATTTTTATTTTTCGTCAACAATTTAAATATTTTGTACCCGGCGCTGTTAAGTAAGTATAGCTAACAAGGTTGTTTTATGAAATAAAATCGGTATCGATGCAAAAATCATATCGAATGCCTTGGAGTATCGTTTCGTCCTTCTATTGAACCTTGTTAAGTAATGTCGTATAAGGGGATTGACTCAACCAGACATGTTTCAGATTTCGATACAATGTGCTTATCTGCCAATTTATAGTAGCCATATCCTTTTCATAACCATCGCTACATAAAATCTTGGCCTTGTAGCCTTTGCGTTGCAATCTCTGAGCCATTCTAACAAAAACAAATTTGTCACGGCTTTTACTTACTGCAATATCAATAGCTTGATTCCTGTTTTGGTCCACAGCAAGCCATATATAGGCGCGTTTTGTTTTTTTTTGATAATAAGTAAATAACTCATCTGCTTCCAATATCTCTATCTCTTTAGCATTATCTGGTATTTCTGTGGTACGAAGCTTTTCTTTTATCGCTTTAGCAAATGATCTAATCCAATGAATTAGCAGTGGGGCACAGACATTTTCTATGCGGGATATAGCTCTTATTCCCATTCCTTCGGTATAAAGTTTCACAACTTTGATCTTTTTCTCTAGATAGTGTCGTCATGAGATTTGTGGTATAATATGAAAGAAAAGATAAATCATAAAAGATTTTGCAGATGGAGAGACAAAAGGATATGGGAGGCTTTATTGGAGATATTTGTGAAAGAACCTGATATGGAATGGTTAATGATAGACGCAAGTCATAGTAAAGTGCATCCACATGCTTCAGGTGCAAAAGGCGGCAATCAAGATATGAGTCGTACAAAAGGGGGCTCAATACAAAGATTCACCTTGCCGTGGATTCACATGGTATGCCACTCAAAGTTATTGTCACAAAAGGCTCAGAAGCTGATTGCAAGCAGGCTGTTAATCTTATTGAAGAGATGAAAGCTGAGTACTTACTAGCCGACAGAGGGTACGATGTTAATTACATAATTGACCATGCCCAAGAATTGGGCATGAGAGTTGTTATTCCTCCTAAAAAGAACAGAATCACCCAGAGAAAATACAATAAAGATTTATATAAAATAAGGCATATTGTAGAAAACACCTTTCTTCATCTTAAAAGATGGAGGGGAATTGCAACCAGATATGCTAAAAATTCAGCTTCTTTCCTTGCCGCAATTCAGATTAGATGTTTATCTCTTTGGCTTAAAATCTCATGACGACATTATCTAATGGATATTTTTCCCTACCATCCCCAATACGAAATGTTCTTCTACATTCCTTGCATAAATATCTCTGCTTATTTTTGACTATTCCGTCTTTAACTATCTTCTCACTTCCGCAACTTTTGCACAAAATCACATAAATCTCCATATTCATGAATAACTCACATCATTATAGAGCGTTTTATTGCAAATATCTATATTTAATTAACAATACCTCCACATAAGACTCAAAGATAATATGCTATTCATCATTCTCCTTTTGCTTTTTTGCTAGGTTTTGGTTAATCTGTATGGACTCCAGCGCATAGGAACATAACTCCTCAAATGGAACACCGTTTTTATCAGACAATGCCTTTAGTTCCTCTAAGCTTTTCATTATTTCCGCAGGAACAGTCCCTCCTCTTTCTTTAGAAAGCCAATCGGCTTGAAATTGAATCGGGTGATGATCTTTTTCGGGATTACCAATATAAAATGTGACAGGTGATGTATTACCCCCAAAAGTACACGGTATCTTAAACTTTTTCAGGCACCGTCAAGTTAAAAAAGTTGAGGTGCAAAAGGTATTGAGAGAAGAGGGAAAAAATAGTAAATTGGAGCAAAATAAAAAATAATAGAAAAACAATGGAAGAAAGAGCGAGCAGATACAGATATCCAATGGTGATAATAGGACATGCAGTTTGGTTGTACCACAGATTTAATTTGAGTTATAGAGACGTAGCAGAAGAGTTGTTATAAAGGGGTATAGAAGTAAGCCATGAAACGATAAGAGCATGGTGTATTAAATTTGGAAAAAGGTTTTTAGATATAATCAAGAAGAAGTAGAGGAAAGCAAAGGATAAATGGCATTTGGATGAGATGAGCATTAAAATTAACGGTAAATATTTTATTTTGTGGAGAGCTGTAGATGAAGATGGATATGAGATAGATGTCTTCCTACAGACCAGACGTAATAAAAAGTCTGCGATAAGGTTTTTATCAAGATTATTACAATCAAATCCAGTACCCAGAGTAATCGTGACAGATAAATTAAAAAGCTATACCAAACCTATAAAAGAAATGTGCCCTAAAACAGAGCATAGGCGCCATAAAGGATTAAATAATAGGGTTGAAAATGCACACCAACCAACACGCAGGAAAGAGAAATGCCTAATAAAATTCAAATCTCCTTCTGGGGTACAGCAAACTCTTTCTTTGATGGGAAAAATAAGGAACATATTTTCAGTAGATGTGGGCAGGTATATTAACAGTTCTAGCAAGCAAAAAGAAATGTTTTTTGAAGCTAAATCTATTTGGGATCACGCCGCTCAATCCATAGCTGCTGCATAATTTTCAAAAAGATGCTCTGTCACGCCCTTACCTCCATTAACTTGACGGTGCCTTCGCTACTGTTCCAATGTAATTTGCCATCATTTTCTAATTTTGGGAGTGTTGCCATAAGATAGATAAGATGCTAAAATGAATATAGCGAGCAACAAAGAAAATAGAAATATGAATACAGAGTGTAAAAAATGCAGTAGCAGTAAATACGTTAAGAATGGTAATATTAGGGGTATGCAAAGGTATAAATGCAAAGAGTGTGGATGTAATTTTACAAACACTAAATTAAGAGGCTGTTCGCCAGAGATGAAGGCTCTGGCAGTGTTATTGTACAGCATGGGAAAAAGTAGCTTTAGATGGCTAGGGAAATTATTTAAAGTAGCTCATACTAGCGTATATAAGTGGATAATACTGTATGCTAAAAAGATACCAAGACCAACAGTGCCGGAAGAATTGAGAGAAGTTGAAATAGATGAGATGTGGCATTTTGTAGATTCAAAAAAAACAAATTATGGATATGGAAAGCCTATAGTAGGGAGCTCAAGAGAGTTGTTGCCTGGGTGGTTGGTAAGCGTAACGTTACAACCTTTAGAAAATTGTGGAAAATCATAAGTAGAGATAATTGCAGTTATTACACAGACGATTGGTCTGTTTATTCAGAGGTTATACCTCGCCATCAACATGTTGTTGGCAAACAACATACACTCTCAATTGAGTCCAATAACTCAAACACAAGGCACAGAATTGCAAGAATGACCAGAAAAACAAAGGTAGTTTCAAAATCTGAAGAAGTTGTCGATCTTACGATTAAGCTCTGGGTACATTTTGAGGGAGTGTTGCAAGATGGAATAAAGAAAGGTATAGTGGAGTGGATTACAGAATAAAGAAGAGAAAAATGTCATCAGCGCATCAAATAATAATGGTATGTTTGGATCAATTGGTTGGTAGTGAGCATCAATATCGCAAATTTAAGGAGCTGTTTAATTTTGGGGCAGCAGAGCAAGAGCTGAAGGGAATTGAATCTCCTGCTAATTATAAGGGATATGGTGTTTTACGTTTATTTAAATGCTTGTTGTTACAGTTTATGGAAGATTTGTCAGATCGTGAACTAGAAAGATATTTGAGTGACAGTGTTGCAGCCAAGTGGTTTTGTGATTTTGATTTAACCGAAGCCACACCTGATTATAGCGTTTTTAGTAGAATCCGCTCAAAGATAGGAACAAATTTGTTATCAAAAATCTTTGCCATTTTTAGAGATCAACTAAAATCTCAAGGATATATGAGCGAGGTATTTACTTTTGTTGATGCAAGTCACTTGATCTCCAAAGCTAATTTATGGGAAGAGCGGGATGAAGCCAGAAAACAAAAATATGAAAAACTTAACAACGAAGTCTTGCCTAAAGTCGCACATGATAAACAAGCCAAAATAGGGTGCAAGGGTGGTAGTAAATTTTGGTATGGCTATAAGAAAAACATGTAAGCGTAGATATTCAATCCGGAATGATCAACAAGGTTGCTATAACGCCTGCTAATGTTACCGATGCAAAGGGAGTTGCGCATGTTTTACCAAATAGTGGAGCAGTTTATGCTGACAAAGGGTATTGTGTTGCACCAGCAAAGAATGCAGCTAAAAGCAGAGGTATTCATTTTTGCGCCATCAAGAAAAACAATATGAAGCAAAAGAATTTTGACCTTGATCGATACTATACTTCCATAAGGGCTCCGTTTGAGAGGGTGTTTTCTCAAGATAATAAACGATTGCGATACATAGGAATTGCCAAAAATCAGTTTGCTGAATTTATGAATGCTATCTGCTTTAATTTAAAACGTTTAACGGTTCTTACTGCCTAAGCTCATAAAATCACGCTTCGCAGAATCAATAAAAAGCTAAAAATTACCATATCCCACCTCAAAGAAATCTTTTGAATTCTTGGGGAAACCAGTTTTTTGTTAATTTTTTTAGACCATGGTCCAAACTTCCTTAAATCAAACCATCACATTTATCCTTATTTTATCTTTCAACGCTCCCAGAATTGCAAGAATGACCAGAAAAACAAAGGTAGTTTCAAAATCTGAAGAAGTTGTCGATCTTACGATTAAGCTCTGGCTACATTTTGAGGATAACAATAATTTCCTAAGTGAGCAGGGCAATTTTATATCTATCTTTGGCTAACACTCTGTGATAAAGATACTAACCGAGTGTATATATTGATCGGCTAAAATTTATGGCGTAACTTCAATGCAAGTGCTAAAGTTCCATCATCGATATAATCCAGCTCCGCACCTATTGGGATGCCGCTTGCAAGCCTGGACATTTTAACACCTAATGGTTCCAATAACTTCGCAATGTAATGTCCTGTGGTCTGCCCCTCTAACGTTGAATTTGTTGCGATGATTACCTCTTGTATTGAGTGAACAGTCACTCTGTCTTGAATGTTATTGATATTCAAACTTTGTGGAGTTTTCCCTTCAATGGCGGATAATGTTCCACCTAAAACATGGTAAGTCCCTTTGTATGTTTTACTTTTTTCTATCGCCCATAAATCAGCTATATTTTCAACAACACATAAAACACTTCCATCTCTTTTATCGTCCATACAAATAGCACAAGGATTAGAGACATCAATATTGGCACAAATCTTACAAATCTTTATCTCAGCAACAGTTTGGTCCAACAAAGAGGATAACTTTACCATCTCATCTTTGTTTTGTATTAAAGAAAGTGCAATTCTTTTTGCCGATTTTGGACCAAGCCCTGGTAGCTTTGATATCGTCTTAATTAGCTGCTCTAAGGAATTTATCTGCATAATTTCATGGATAATTAAGGTTATCTAAATGACTTCCTCCATCTAAAGAAATAATTTGCCCCGTTAAAGACTTTGTTTTTAATATAAAATCAATCGTATAACAAATTTCATCAACTGTAGCTCCATACTCTAGAGGTGCCGCATTTTTTGTTTTTTCAAAGTTTGCCTCGCTTTGTTTTGGGTTTTGCATGATTTGTCCTAATGCTATGCCATTAACCCTGACTTTGGGAGCATATAGTTTTGCTGCAAGTTTTGTGAAGTTGGCCAGAGAGGTTTTACTAAAATAGTACGAAATAAAATTTTTAGGCAGTTTGAATATTATGTTGTCGAGAATATTAATGATATTAACTTGTCCATCCACACCGCTATGGCTTTGCATCAAGGCTTTGCTTAGAATCAGCGGAGTAGAAAAGTTGACTTTTAGGTTGTTAAGTAAATCTTTTTCTTTTAAGTTATGTAGATTGTCATTTTCAAACATGGATGCATTATTTACCAAAAGGCCTATTTTGAATTCCTGCATGATCTGATTATAATCATCAGCATGCAAAAAGTTACTTTTGTATATAATACACTTTCTGCCCAAGCTTATAACCTCATCCTGCAGTTGGTTCGCTTTATCCTCGGACGTATTGTAATGAATTATAATATCCCATCCATGTTTTGCCAAAAATAATGCAATCTCCTTGCCTATTCTTTTAGCTGACCCTGTTATTAACGCGTAAGGCAATTGATTATAAGTAAATTTGCTGCTATCCTATGAGCCTCAGTATAACAAAATTTTTTGAAAGAACCAGTTTAATGAATGATATCACTTATTTACCTAGTATTTTGATACTTTTAGCAGCATCAATATTAGTGGTTGTATCTTTGTACAAACTGAAAATCAGCCCTGTATTAGGCTATTTAATAGCTGGAGCTGCAATAAGCCATTTGGGCTTAATCAAAGAAACAGAATACGCACATCAGTTGGCTGAGTTTGGCGTGGTTTTTTTGCTGTTTATGATAGGGCTTGAGCTTTCGTTTGATCGGCTCATCAAGATGAAGTTACAGGTGTTTGGATTTGGAGGCCTGCAAGTCATCATAACGTCCTCGGTAATTACTTTTGTGTTAAACAAATTTTTTCATTTTCCAATATCGGTATCTGTCGTTATAGGAGCAGCACTTGCATTGTCATCAACTGCCATAGTTTTACAGATATTATCTGAATCTGGTAGACAATCTAGCCAAGTGGGGAGGTTGTCTTTGGCAATGTTATTGATGCAAGATTTTGCAGTTGTCCCATTGCTTGCCGTCCTTCCACTTCTTACTGCTGGGCATCATGAAGATGTGATGCATATGATAGGCCTGGCTGGACTAAAAGCGCTAGCAGTTATATTCGCCATAACTATCTTTGGTAGACTGTTTTTAAGGCCATTCTTCTCATTGATTGCATCTGTAAAAACCGATGAAGTTTATGTTACGACAGCTTTGTTGATAGTGCTGGGGACAGCATGGATTACCAATGAGCTTGGTTTGTCATCTGCTATGGGCGCTTTCATTGCTGGCATTTTGATTGCAGAAACTGAATATAGAAATCAGATAGAAAACAGCATACATCCATTCCAAGGGCTATTTTTGGGGTTATTCTTTTTAAGTGTTGGCATGTCAATAGACATTGATTTTATGCTAAATAAATTCAGAAGCATTGTTTTGGCAGGTTTTGCTCTTTTATCACTTAAGGCAGTCATAATATTAGTTTTATGCAAAATATTCAGATTGCGTTGGGGTGCAGCTTTACATTCTTCATTATTATTGGCGCAAGGTGGAGAGTTTGCGTTGATACTATTAAGCTTAGCAGCATCAAAGGGAATCATAAGCATGGATACTTCCAAATTCATGCTGATGGTGGTTGCAGTGTCAATGGCTGTTACCCCATTGCTTTCGATATTAGGGTCTTGGATTGAGGATAAATTTGATTCAGAGGAGGAGCTGGATAACAACAAAGAGTTCAAAGGAATTAGTGATTTGGATGATCATGTTATCATCGCAGGTTTCGGACGAGTTGGCAAAATTGTGGCTTACATGCTTGAACGTGAACAAATTAATTACATAGCAGTTGAGAGCAATACTGATGTAGTCAAGAAGGCAAAGCAAAAGGGGTACCCAGTATTCCATGGAGAGATAAGTGATGACGGTACTTTACAGGCACTGGGAATCAAAAGAGCAAAAGCTGTAATTCTCACAATGAGCGAAAAGATCACGTTAAGAAAAAGCACAAAAAAAATCTTTTTAAATTATAAAAATGTACGAATAATCTCAAGAGCGGAAGATTATAAACATAGTAAAGACATAAGGAAGTTAGGGGCAGAAAATGCAATCCCAGAAAGAATAGAGGTTGGATTACAATTAGGGGGAGTGGCGCTGCAAAATCTGGATTCTCCAAAACACAATGTGCTTGCCATTAAAGAAGAAATTCGCAGGAATAACTATAGCAAAATAGAAGAGAATGAATTATTTAAATACTAATTCTCTACTATAGTGGGGCTAGAAACGTGACTACTAAAAGACTACTTGATTTCGCCTTACTAATTCACAGAGCAACTGATAAGGGACTGCTTCTTTTCGGAAGCGCAGTGCTTGCTTTGATTATTGCCAACTCCAAACTCTCCGGCATATATAATGACCTCTTAGGGTATAGTCTTAAGATACCTTTTATCCCCCAATTATCCATTCATGATTGGATTAATGACTTTCTGATGGCGATTTTCTTTCTTGCTGTTGGTCTGGAGATTAAACGTGAGATGTTGGGCGGGCATTTGATGGCTAAAGAACAAAGGATACTGCCAGCTGTATCGGCTTGCTTCGGTGTTATATTCCCTGTCTTAATTTATATGGCTTTTAATTTTAACGATAAAATCGCCATGAAAGGATGGGCAATTCCAGCAGCAACAGACATCGCATTTGCACTTGGCATATTCGCAGTGTTTGGCAAAGGATTGCCTGTTGCGCTTAGAGTTTTTTTAGCGGCTTTGGCCATAATTGACGACCTAATAGCAGTCATCATTATTGCATTGTTCTATAGTGGAACTTTGTATTGGGGTTATTTGATACCAATCATGCTTTGCTGTTTTTTGCTATACTTACTTGGCAGATATAAAATTACTTATTTAACACCATATATGGCAGTTGGTGTTTTTATGTGGTATTGCTTTTTAAAATCGGGAATACATTCAACGATTGCAGGCATAGTTCTTGGAGCTTTCATCCCACTAAAGCTCAGCAATAACAAACAGCCTTTACAAAGGCTGGAGAGAAAGTTAACTCCAAGTGTTGAGTATGTAATTTTACCCTTATTTGCCTTGGCAAATGCTGGCATTAATTTTGATAACTTAAACTTTGGATCATTTTTTCATCCAGTTGTGTTTGGAATAATGCTTGGTCTTTTGATTGGTAAGACTGTAGGAATATCTTTCTCGGTGCATATTCTGCGCAAATTTAACATCATATCAATGCCACCAAATGTTACTATGAAACATTTTTACTATGTGTCGATGCTTTGCGGTATCGGCTTTACTATGAGCTTGTTTATCGCACTTATTGCTTTTGCAAGTAATTCAGCTTACTTAGAATTTGCCAAAATAGGGGTTATATTTGGCTCTATATCATCAACAATTTTTGCTGTTGTTATGATGAAAATTTTTAAAAAATAGGCATACTCTGCTAACTTTAAAAGGAGTGTGAAATATCAATAAGTAATGTTGATAGTTGAAAAAGAGAAAACAAGCGTCTAGTATACTTTATACCCCTCAAGAGTGAGGCTGCAAAAGGAACCATAAAGAAAAAGTTTTTTCACGAAGAACTAGGTTTTTGGAATTTAAGATATGTTTAATAATATTGAAAAACTATGATATCACACGAACAACCCCTTTTTTTATCTAAAAGATTGGAACTCATCAAACCATCTCCCACTCTTGCGGTGAGTAACAAGGCAAAAGATTTAAAGTCTCAGGGCAAAGACGTTATAGATTTAGGAGCGGGCGAACCTGACTTTGATACTCCAGAGCACATAAAGCAAGCAGCGTTTGATGCTATTAAATCCGGTAAAACTAAATACACGGCAGTGGATGGTATACTAGACTTAAAGAGAGCTATTATTAAAAAACTAATTGATGAGAACGGACTTGAATATCAACCTGAACAGATAACGGTTGGATGCGGTGCGAAACATGTGTTGTTTAATGTGTTTGCAGCAACTCTGAATCCAGGTGATGAAGTGATTATTCCGGCACCATTTTGGGTGTCATATCCTGATATGACTTTGATTAATGGAGGACTTCCTGTCATAGTAACTACCAAGGCTGAAAATAATTTTAAAATAACCCCAGAAGAACTGGAAAAAAATATCACTAATAAAACAAAATGGTTAGTCATAAACTCTCCTAATAACCCAACAGGGTTTTATTATACTGCAGAAGAATTGCAGATGCTGGCAAAGGTGCTGGATAAACACCCTCATGTTAACATCATTTCAGACGCTATATATGAACACATAAGATATGGGGGAGAAGCATACGTAAATATTGCCAATATAAGCGATGATATGAAGGCAAGGACATTTGTGGTGAATGGTGTGTCTAAGACATACTCAATGACTGGTTGGAGAATAGGTTACGGAGCTGGGAATAAAGAACTGGTTAAGGCCATCTCTAAGATACAATCTCAAAGTACTTCAAATCCATGTTCCATCAGCCAATATGCATCAGTGGAAGCATTAAGTAAAAACTCGGCAGAATTCATAGAACAGAGTAAAAAACGTTTTGAAGAAAGGTGCAATTTAGTTATAGGGCTGTTAAAAAATATAAGAGGTATTACGACACCCTATCCCAATGGAGCTTTTTACATATTTCCAAGTTGTGAGCAGTTGATAGGGAAGAGAACGCAAAACGGGAGAATCATAAATGATGATAGTGATTTTGCGGATTATTTGCTTGAAGAAGCTTTGGTTGCAGTTGTTCCAGGTATCGCATTTGGAACCAAAAACTTCTTCAGAATTTCATATGCAACATCTGAAGAGCTGTTAAAAGAGGCCTGCGCCAGAATTAAACTTGCTTGCGATAAATTATCATAGTTATATACCTCTCGTAAATCAAGAGTTGGCAAATTTATAGACGACAGAGAACTTGGAAAAGAGCTAGGAATACAAGCGATGAGCATGAGGTGATTACATATGTACGCAAACGTTATGCGAAATCCGAAGTATTTTGAGGCCAAATTTCGAAGTTAGCGGGATATGCACCCATAGAATATACTAAGTTTTTTATCCAAGACTTTTGTTTTAATTTGCAAAGCATCTAATATCGAATGGAAAAGGTTATCATGCGAAAAATTATCTTCTTTTTTCAATGATAAGCAGTTTTTGTGTATTTTAAAGTCATCCAGATAGTTATCTGAAAGCCACATTATCATTGGCACATGTTTTTGATTTTTAGGGGCAATCATATAAGGCATTCCGTGTAAATATATCCCATTTTCTCCCAATGACTCGCCGTGATCTGAAACATATAACATAGCAGTGTTAACATCCTTTTTATCCTTTAAAAACGCGATCAACTTCGCCAAGAAGTAATCAGTGTATAAAATTGTATTATCATAACTATTCACTATAGACTCTGGGCTGCATTGTTGCAATTCTGTGGTCTTGCAGATTGGGGTAAATTGATAAAAGCTCTCCGGCGTCCTAATGTAATAAGCTGGCCCATGGCTTCCCTTCTGATGCAGTACCACAAATAAATCCTGCCCTTTGTTGTGGGAAATATAGTCCTCAAGAATCTCCAACATTGATTCATCGTAAATTTCTTTGTCATATTTGTTTCTTAACCATTTATCTGTATGTATTGTTGTGCTCCCATCGCATACTTCTTTACAGCCGCTATTATTATCGATCCATAGCACCTGAAAATCTGAACTTTTGATTAAATTTAATAGATTATCACTATGTTTTAGATTACCTTTAGTAAAGTTAGCCCTATCAAAAGATGAAAAAATACAAGGAACAGAAGCAGCGGTAGAAGTACCACAGGCAGACACGTTCTCATAATTGATTATATCCAGTGCCTTTAATTTTGGATTTGTTTCTCTTTTATACCCGTTTAATGAGAAATTTTCTGCTCTGGCTGTCTCTCCAACAACAAAAACAAATATACTAGGTCTCTTGTGGATGCTCCACCTTTTGTCTTTTACTGCCTCACTTGGAATAAAATCAATCGGTTTTTCTGCTGGATATATCAACTTTAAGTTCTGGTATATTGCATTAACAAAGTTATTCGGAATGATACGGTGGACAATATCTTTATGATTTCTAAATATCGAAGCGAAAGTTTTAAATTGAAAAAATATCAGCAGCAGCATCAAACCCGCACATACTATGACCCCAGATAAACATTTTAAAAAGGTCAACACCTTATTAGGATAAACGATATTTGAGCGGCAGACAAGAATCGTTGGTAATAAACCAGTGATGAAAAATATAAAAACTAGGTTTGATGTGAGCAATTCCCTGGACTCTTTAAAATCTGTTTCCAAAACATTCTCTACCATAAAAGAATCAACCACTATCCCGTACTTGAGCATGAAATATTGAGCCAAAGATGCTGTAAGTAATATCAGAATTACAATCGGCTTGTGAATGAACGGTATTGATATACAAGAAAATCCTATATAAAGAAAACATATCAGTACTAGCAAAAAAACAGCCAAAAAATACATTGGAAGAAAGCCGTCGCCCACGGGTGATAAATTCAGAAGGAATATAAATAACGGGATATTTAAAAAAACGGCCGTATACAATGCCATCAACAAATTAAACACCGGCAATTGGATGTTTAATTTAGTTAAAAATTTTTCTCTCATCGTTCGCTTAAGGAACCTATATTTTGTTGAGTTCAGATTCAGTAGTGTACATCATTTTCTTGGGCTTTTCCACGAAATATATAGTAACTACACCCTGTATAAACTAAAACCACGGGTAAAATTAAGGCAACACCTATAAGCATAAAAGACATAGACTCAGGGGAAGCAGCTGCTTCCCAAATTGTGATTTTCCTTGGCACAGCCCACGGCCATAAAGAAACCCCAAAGCCAAAAAATCCAAGACAAAACAGCAATATTGTCAATAAAAATGGACTTAGCTCACCATTCTCAACTACTGCCTTATATAAAAAATAGCTTACCACCACAGCCATCACAGGCGCCGGCAATAAATAAAATATATTAGACACCTTAAACCAAGTATTATATATATCTTGATCAATAAAAAGTATCCACAAACTTACAATCCCCAGTAATATAGGCAGGCACCGTCAAGTTAATGGAGGTAAGGGCGTGACAGGGCACCGTCAAGTTAAAAAAGTTGAGGTGCAAAAGGTATTGAGAGAAGAGGGAAAAAATAGTAAATTGGAGCAAAATAAAAAATAATAGAAAAACAATGGAAGAAAGAGCGAGCAGATACAGATATCCAATGGTGATAATAGGACATGCAGTTTGGTTGTACCACAGATTTAATTTGAGTTATAGAGACGTAGCAGAAGAGTTGTTATAAAGGGGTATAGAAGTAAGCCATGAAACGATAAGAGCATGGTGTATTAAATTTGGAAAAAGGTTTTTAGATATAATCAAGAAGAAGTAGAGGAAAGCAAAGGATAAATGGCATTTGGATGAGATGAGCATTAAAATTAACGGTAAATATTTTATTTTGTGGAGAGCTGTAGATGAAGATGGATATGAGATAGATGTCTTCCTACAGACCAGACGTAATAAAAAGTCTGCGATAAGGTTTTTATCAAGATTATTACAATCAAATCCAGTACCCAGAGTAATCGTGACAGATAAATTAAAAAGCTATACCAAACCTATAAAAGAAATGTGCCCTAAAACAGAGCATAGGCGCCATAAAGGATTAAATAATAGGGTTGAAAATGCACACCAACCAACACGCAGGAAAGAGAAATGCCTAATAAAATTCAAATCTCCTTCTGGGGTACAGCAAACTCTTTCTTTGATGGGAAAAATAAGGAACATATTTTCAGTAGATGTGGGCAGGTATATTAACAGTTCTAGCAAGCAAAAAGAAATGTTTTTCGAAGCTAAATCTATTTGGGATCACGCCGCTCAATCCATAGCTGCTGCATAATTTTCAAAAAGATGCTCTGTCACGCCCTTACCTCCATTAACTTGACGGTGCCGGTCTGTTAGATGTCTATTGTAGGTCAATATGACATACAATAGTATAAAAGTAAAGAGTATATTTATGGGTCTGTTAGACTTACATTGGACCTACATCGTGGGTCTACCAACTTTTATCTAACTTCTCAGAAGTAATACTATGTTCAATAAAGCAATTTCTCATGTCAGCAATATTTGCCATTTCATAAATTATTTCTTCTATTTCACTATCTAAATTTTCTTCAGTAGTATATTTTATAGTCAATTTATAATCCCAAGAATCTTTACAAGGTTTTTCTAAATCATAGTAGCTATTTAAATAATCTTCTATTTCTTGTCTAACTCTTGTTTTTCCTCTAACAAACTTACTATTATTTTCAACCATCAGCCATAAATCAAGCTCAATAGATTTCTCTATATCTTTGGATATATCGTATGTTTTTAAAATCTTTTGAACAGTGCCAGTTCCTATATTTAACTTTTTTGCTATTTTTAATATAGCCATTCCGCCAGCTCTTAAACTTAATACGTCTTGTACCTTCTCTTCAAATATAATTGGTCTACCTAGTTGAGTACCACTATTTTTAGCTCTCTCTAATCCAGCTTTAACTCTTTCACTAATTATAGAACGCTCAAATTCACTAAATACACCTATCATCTGAAACATTGCTTTTCCAGATGAGGTTCTTGTATCTATGCCTTGTTGATGAAGATATAAATCTACACCTTTATCATCAAGGAGTTTAAGGAAACTAACCAAATCCTGTAATGATCTACCTAATCTACATACAGACCATGCAGCTACTATATCTATTTTATTTTGCAATATAGCTTTTTGTAGCTTTAAAAACTCAGGTCTATCTGATTTAGTACCACTTATCCCAGTATCTATATAATATTTATAAATATGCCAGCCAGATTTCTTAGCAACTTTATCTAACTCTAATCTTTGGTTATCAGTGGTTTGCTCATTTGTTGAAACCCTTAAATAAAATGCTACTTTCTTCATGTTATTTTATAAACAGAATCTCTTTTTCCAATTCTTATGACTAGTACTACAAGGTCATTATCTTTAATCTGTGATAAAATCCTATATTTGCCAACTCTGTATCTCCATATTTTAACTAAATCATTAGACTTTAATGCAATTCCATGAGCTCTAGGGTCTTGTTGTACTTTTTGTCGTAAATAGCCTATAATCCTTTTCTGCTCTTGTTTTTCTAGCTTACTAAAGTCTTTATCAGCCCCAGTAGTAAAATTAATCCGCCAAGTCATATTTTTTTTCAATCTCATCCAAAGATATAGTAGACTCTCCTTTTTCTATTCTAGCTAAAGCAATTAAAATATCAGCTTTCTCTTCTAAATAATTTTCTAAAGCCTTTTTTATAATATATCCTTTGTTACGATCTGTTTCAGAAGAAACAATATTAAGAATATGATTTAACTCTTCTGGAATCCTTGCAGTAATTGTAGCCATATAAATTTACAATAAATTATTTAATAAATATAACTTATGAATACAACGTATTCAATGTTATTTGTTATAAATGTAAGATTTATTATAACTGAAGCCTGTACAAAAAACAATGGTTTATTGTATGAAAATTTACCTATTCTGCAGAGCCCCTTTCCCCTTGATTATTTTCCTCATTTTCATTAGGGTTTTTTGTATGGTTGGCTAGCCATTTAATTTCCAATCCTTCATATTCTATTTGCTGCTTGACTTCATCTAAAGATAAAAACCAGTCATCATACATCATTTCTTCATTTGAATCTGGCCATTTTGTTCCATCATTTGGCCATGTAAATATATAATATCCCTTTCTACCGTCACTTGCGGCACTTTCAATCATAATTTCGCCATGAGGACTATATTCGCCCTTTGTTATTTTTCCTTTTACTCCTAATTTTATTTCTACCATATCACTTTATTATTATATGATTATTTGTTATTCTTTTTCCTACTTGATTGTACCTTTCTAAGTGAAAATGCCTTGGATAAGGTGGGTGATTACCTTCAATAGAGCCCCTATCAATCCTAAATTGTCTTAAACCATCAGCACTTCTGAATACACCTTTATCAATTTCTTTATACCCTTCACCAAGCCATTTCTCTCCTAATTCTAAAGCTTCAGATTCTGTAAATTTTTGTGAACTAGTAAATTTACCATCCTTATTATTTGTTTCTTTAATTGTTTCTTCGAATTTATTATCATCATTATTATCTCCTGGATCGAAGTCATCATCAGGATCAGGTGCTCCTGATGAGGCTACTGCTGTTCCTGGCTCTTGCTGAGTTTGCTGCTTATCTTTAGAAATATCATCATTGCTATCTTTGTAAGATTCTTCATTAAGCTTATCTGTTGTAATTTTAATTCCAAGCCAAGCTGCAGCTCCTATTGAAATTTCCAGAACAGCTTTTACGCATGCAGAACTTGTCGCACAGCTTCTTATTGCCTGACCAATTCCCATCGCCGCTAATGGCAATGCTGCTGGTCTAATCACTGGATTTTCTGACATATACTTCGATACTGCTGCATATGCTGTATCAATTGCGCCATTTCTATCTAATACCAAATTATTACTTTCTAAGTGATGTGCTAATCTAATAATTGATAATTTTTTATATATATCACCATTGAGTTCTGGATATTTTTCTAAAATTTTTTGATCTATTTCTGATAATTCATCTAGAGTATTTTTTCTTGCATATTTATTATTTGTAAATACTTGATCCTTGGGATTAAATTTAGTTTTCTCATCTTGTGTGATGCTTTCTTTATTTGGCAATATATTACCTAATGCTTCCCCAACCTCACCAACTGCATCCATAAAGCTAGTTGCAATATTCTCAAAGAACTTTCCAGATTTTAGATTTTCTATTGCCTTCTTCTTTGTTTCTTCATTTAAAGAGCTAAACTTAGCTCTTATTGTTTCTATTTTATAATTATAATCAAAGCTACTTGTCTTACTTACATCTCTATTTGCTTTTTCTATTTCACATACTTTATTAACTTCACTTTCTGTACATTTGACTTCTCCTTTTCCTATTGTCGCAAATGTATATCCATCCCCATCTCTTCCGCCAATCACAACTCCGTATTTACTTATCTTTCCATCGCTTCCTTTGTTTTCAGTTATATAATTAATACTTGCTCCAAGAGTATGCCCCTCATCACTATCGTATACATGCTTCACAAATAACTCTCCTACAGTAAGTATCAAATTACCCACATCTTTGTAATTCCCTTCTTCATCTACTTCAGCATTTGCTATCATTGCTCCATTTAACTCTAGCGCATGTGCTACTATTATATTTGTATCTTCTTGTCCAACTAACCTTGTTAACTTACTTACTACATTTCTCTTACCACTACTTACTTCAAATGATCCACCATAGTTCTTAGATACACTATTACCCCATCCTTTTGATAATCCAAAGCTCCTACCACTGCTTTCTTCTAGCTCTTTTACTGATTCCAATATTAAACTCTCAAAGCTTGCTTCAAGTGATTTTGCTTCTATAAATGTACCTTTGATATCCGCATGTCCCTTTACTTTTAACTCTAATCTATTTGTTACATATATTTCTGCATGAATAGGAACTATCTCGTCACTATTTAGCTTTCCTGTATTGCCACCTACATTTGAACCTACAGTTCCACTCATTCCAACTTGGATATTTATTCCACCGCCTTGTGATCTTCTATGTTCTTCGTTATTTGCTGTATTTGTAGTTAGCTTATTTGTATTAAAATATGCATCATATGCTTTGATCTGTGTTGATTTTAATCTCAACTCCTCACTTGTGCTTTCATATGTGCCTTCTTTTAATTTTCCATCTTCTTCTTTTCCTACTTCTATTGTTGTAAACTTAACTGTTCTTTTATCTAACTCATTACTGCTTTCTGAATAACTTGCAGATAACCATACTCCACCTTGGAATAATCCTCCACCTGCTGCTATACCCATTAATGTATTATATGCATCCCATGCTGCAAATGCTGTATTAATCGCTCCTTCTTTCCCACCTTGCCTAATACTTTTATCTACACTCTTACCACTTTCTATAAGTCCTGCTATACTATTTTGTATCCCTAACTTCAATCCTAAAAACCCTTCTACTTTCCTTTGGCTATGTGTCTTAGTATCATATACCACATCATGTATTTCTAGTTTAGATCTTGTTGTTAACTTTTCCTCTGCTTTTATATACGCTCCTTCTGTATAAATAGTTTCATCTGTATCTAGTGTTATAAAATGCCCTACTAAACTTGAGACCCTATGTATTGCTTCCGCACTCGTCTCTCTACTTTTACTCACCTTAATCCCAAGCCCTACACTTTGCTCTCTTGAATTTGATGTAAATGCAAAGCCTATTCCTTTTTTATCTACAGCCGCATAACTAAAATCTAATTCTGGTGCTGCCACTAACTTTATCCCTTTTGGTGCTTTTATTTCTATCGTCTCAGCCTCTACCTTACTTGCCAACTGTAACCATCCGCCACTTCCATAGCCTATAAATGTGGCACATTTTCCATCCATAGTTTTAACCACATTTTTCTCATCTTCTAACCCCTTACAGTCGTTATTAATTTGAATTATTGTAGGAACTATCTCCTCAGATACTGATTTGCCAACATATTTTTTGCTTCTTATTACATAATCACTTTCTCCCCACTCTTCTTTTAGCAGTATATTCTTACCAGGTAATAAGCTTATTAATCCAACAATATCATCTTTTCCAGTCTTAATCTCCATTGAGCTTGTTGTTATGATCGCTGCCCTTATTGCTGTATCTTCTAATGACCCAAATACTACTTTCTTAGCTGCACTTATAAAAGGTCTTATAATATTCGTAATGCTACTATATGAATATGTTTCACTACTAAACACGAACCAACTATCATCTTCATATCTCTCACTTATATACTTATTCGCAACTGCTTCTATTACATTCTTCCCAAGCTTTGCTTCTAACTCAAATTCTCCTTCTGTTTTAATTATTGGTGAGTATAAGTAATTTCCATTTTGACTTACTATCTTTATATCTCCACTTGCCATTATCCTAGCAAGTTCATATTCTAAACTCTCACTTCTACTATACCCATCACCCCATGAATAATATAATTTATTATATATTGCAGCTGGTATAACTATTACCTTATCTCCTGATTCTATTGCAATGGTATTAGCTTTTATCTCTCCACCTTTTACACCAATATTTCCTTTAGAATTTACTTTAAAGCTTCCACTCAAATCTACTGCTGGACTATTCATTGGCACATAGCTTACTTTATGCGAGTTACTACTATATTGTTCAATCACCTTCACAAGCATTTCCATTATAAAGCTACCTCTAGCCTCGACATTTAAACTACCACTTCCCTTAATTTGATTTAGCTGATAAATATTCCTTGCTTCTATAAATGTATCTCCTATTGAATCTATCAATCCACCATTAAATACATCTTCATCTATAATTAATGTTGTATCCTTAAGTGCTATCGTTGCACTACTATAACCATCCTTAAGTATCTCTTCTGTTACATACAATCTTAAAGACCATGCTTCAATTTCATTTATATTTTCTTTTACTGGCCACAGTATTGCATCCACAAGCTCACTTTGTTGCCATCTTGTTAATTCTATGCCTGGTATTAACCCTAAATCCCTTTTAGCTGTGACTGCATTCTTAAGCAATTGATCAAACTCTTCATCATCATTCTTCTTATGATTCCATATATATGCTTTACCTAACTTATCAAAGATTGCTCTTTTTAATACCTCATGTTCATAATCAGGGTCTGCTAGTATTTGTATAATATCACCTGTACTATATCCCAATTCCTTCAGTAAATAAGCAGTTCCTTTTTGTTTCATTCCTGGAAGCTCAAATATACTTTCAAATATGTAATTGGTTACTAATCCACCACTTGCAACTAACCCAGTCCCATCACCAGCAAGTGCACAACTATCTCCGCAAGACCCATCTCCTATTGCTAATTGATTTGGTGTATTTACTTTGTAAATCCCAGGATTATATTGCTCAAAGAAATATCTTAAAAATCTTGCTTCTTGACTGCTTTGACCACCAAAGTTAAATACATTATCCAATCTTATTTCATAACCTTCCTTCCTTAGACTATTCATCATATCAATTGCTGATAGCTTAAACTCTTCTATCTCCTGTGATTTTAAATCATATGGTACCAGTGCATTGCTATTATCCTTAAACTCATCAAGTAGTTTTGACAATTCACTTTTTGCTACTGCATAATTTGAAAGCCCTGCTACCCTAGCTCCTTCTACATCTGTAAATGCTACTGTTGAAGGATAGGTTTTATATATTGTGGTTCCTTTTCTTGTGTTATAAAAATTGTTATTTGTTTGCACATCTTCATTTATATATCTGATCGCTTCTTGACCTCTCAGAATTATTTCTAAAATTGGGTTTTTAAAGAATGCCTCAAATTGACTATTACTTCCTGTGGTTTGTATTATATTGTCATTAAAATATGCTTCCGTACTAGCTTTTATACATTTAAATTTTAAAATAAAATCTGATTGTCTACCCCTTTTTGTTAGATCATCCCCTATATTTCTTAGGTATTTCTCATTAGAGACTGGAACCATGTACTCGTCTCCAGGGTAATATTCCCAATAATAAAACATACTAATATTATGCTCTTCTATTACAAGACTTTTAGCTATGTTTTCTATACTAATTTTTGGGCTCTGTCGCATCTGTAATATGATGCAAAAACTTTCAAATTATTTGTATATTTTTCCATTAAGCAGTTAGTGAAAGAAATTTATCAAAGTCAGAATTATAATTGTCATTGTCAGCAAGTTGTCCTTTTTTAATCATGTGCAAGAGCTCTATTCCTGCAATAGTCCTGGCGGCACTTCTAAAGGATTTGAAACCAAGCATCGGTCTAGTTCGTTTCTTTACAAATCTGTGATCGCCTTCTATCCTATTGTTTAGATATTTGTTATGCCTAATTTCTATTTGGTCTTCTTTAGATAATGGCTTATTGATCGAATTCAAAGCAGAAGTATTAGAGCCACTTTTATCTATATTAACCTTTATAGGCTGGCCACTAGATTTAATTGCTTTCCTGAAAAACGCTTTAGCTGCCCTTTTATCTCTTTTTGCTCTTAGCATAAAATCTATGGTATCCCCGTATTTATCAACTGCTCTATACAAATAGACCCATTTACCTTTAACCTTGATATATGTCTCGTCCATTCTCCAGCTGCCGTTGACTGGCTTTTTTCTTTTTCTGAATCTTCCTTCAAGTATTGGCATAAACTTTACTACCCATCTTTGTAGAGTGGCGTGATCTATGTTGAGTCCTCTCAACCCGCCTATCTCTTCTATCTCTCTGTAACTTAAAGAATATCTTCCTTTCATATACAGCGATACCATAATGATTTCTGCGCCATATTCATGGTTCTTAAAATACTTCATTAATTTTGGGTCTACTTTAAACATTATTACCAGCAACTATTTCTTTCAGAATATCAAAAATTCTTATGTGTTTCAACAGATGCGACAGAACCCAGAATTTTCAAAAAGATGCTCTGTCACGCCCTTACCTCCATTAACTTGACGGTGCCGTAAAATTACATCCACACTCTTTGCATTTATACCTTTGCATACCCCTAATATTACCATTCTTAACGTATTTACTGCTACTGCATTTTTTACACTCTGTATTCATATTTCTATTTTCTTTGTTGCTCGCTATATTCATTTTAGCATCTTATCTATCTTATGGCAACACTCCCAAAAAATTGGCTTCAAAACATTTCTGCAGTATCTCATAACATCTGAGCGCTATTTGTACGTTTCTAATCCTAATCGTTCGTGTTCCTGGATTTTTTAAAGCTATCTGTCGTCCACACATTTGCCAATTCTTAATTTGACTTAAGTTGCACGACTTACGTTGACAGATAAATCAAACATCAAACTTTTTCAGAACATAACTCAGAATTCCATCATTCAGGAAATACTCCAGCTCCATATCTGTATCTATTCTTACAAGCAGATCAATCTCGTATACGGACTTCTTATCACGTTCTATTATACACTTTATAGCTCCTTTAGGCCGCACTTTATTGTATCCCAGTAAAGTGACTGATTCGCTCCCATTCAACTCAAATGTATCTAAAGAGGTGTTTACAAGTTGCAGAGGCAATACCCCCATGCCAACTAAATTTGACCGATGAATTCTTTCAAAACTTTCCGCTATCACTGCTTTGATGCCAAGTAACTTCGTACCTTTGGCTGCCCAATCTCTAGACGAACCTGTGCCGTACTCTTTGCCCGCAAAAACTACAAGTGGAACACCATCTTTTTTATAATCAACTGCGGCAGCATGAATTGTTGTTAAGGTGCCCGTGTTATTTTGATCATAGTACTTGGTATAGCCACCTTCCTTCCCACCCGCTATTTTATTTTTAATTCTGATATTGGCAAACGTTCCTCTGACCATCACCTCGTCGTTTCCCCTTCTCGAGCCAAATGAATTAAAGTTTTCTGGTAGTACTCCCTTATCAATTAGATACTCTCCCGCTGAGTGGTTTTTGGAAATGTTACCCGCAGGGCTGATATGATCAGTGGTAACACTATCTCCAAAAATTGCTAATATTCTTGCTTCTTTCAGGCTGTCTATGGCAGAGTTGCTTACCTCTGACTCTTTGAAAAAAGGAGGTTTCTTTATGTATGTGCTTTCATGCTGCCATGAGTAACATAACGTTTTATCAATTCTAATTCCCTCCCATTCTTTATCTCCCCTAAGTATATCTCTATACTTGGCAATATAAGTCTCTCTGTTTAGAACCTCATCAATCACCTCTTTTATTTCTTGATTAGATGGCCATATGTCTTTAAGGTACACCCCCTGACCGTTTTCATCAAATCCTAACGCTTCATTTAGAATATCAAAATCAATATACCCCACAAGAGCAAACGCAACGCAAAGAATTGGAGAGGCTAAATAGTTATCTTTTACCAGAGGGTGGATTCTGCCTTCAAAGTTTCTATTACCAGACAATATCGATGCAACAGACAAGCCTCTCTCTTTTATCTCCTCCTCTACTTCTTTCAATAACGGTCCAGAGTTTCCTATGCATGTTGTGCATCCGTAACCCACTAGGTAAAAACCAAGTTTTTCAAGATAATACATTAACCCTGATTTTTCTAAATATTGCGTTACCACTTTAGAACCTGGTGCTAACGATGTTTTTACCCATTTTTTAGTTCTAAGCCCACTTTCGTAAGCCTTTTTAGCAAGTAAACCAGCACCTATCAAGACATACGGATTAGAAGTGTTGGTACAACTGGTAATTGCAGAAATCACTATGTCACCATTTTGCAATTTATCATGTTTTTCTTTATCCCTAACTTTTTGTTTAAGCTCTGAAAGCTCAATTCTATCCTGAGGCCGTTTAGGGCCTGCTATGCATGGTTTGATACTACTTATGTCTAGTTCCAAATACTCATTATACCGGACTTGCTGTTCCAGGTTATCTTGCCAAATACCCTGTTCTTTTGCATAAGCTTCCACTAAGGCGATTTGCAATTTGTCTCTTCCTGTTAAATGTAGATATCTTATTACTTCCTGGTCAATTGGGAAATGCCCACAAGTTGCTCCATATTCTGGCGCCATGTTAGCGACTGTTGCTCGTTCAAATAGCGAAAGAGCTTCAACTCCTGGACCATAAAACTCCACAAATTTACCAACCACATTTTCTTTCCTCAAAATTTCGGTGATAGTCAGAACCAAATCTGTAGCTGTGACTCCTTGAGGCAGCTTCCCTGTTAGTTTAAACCCGACTACTTTTGGGATAAGTAGTGATACTGGCTGCCCTAACATGCATGCCTCCGCTTCTATCCCCCCAACTCCCCATCCAAGCACTGACAAACCGTTTATCATAGTTGTGTGACTATCAGTTCCAACTAATGTATCAAAAAAAGCTGTTTTGCACCCATTCACATCTCGGCTGGAAACAACATCTGCTAGATACTCTAGATTGACTTGATGGCAAATTCCTGTCCCTGGTGGAATGACCCGGAAGTTTTCAAACGACTCCTGACCCCATTTTAGGAACTGATACCTCTCATTATTTCTTTGCATTTCTAACTCTATGTTCTGGGCATAAGAATCAGTCGAACCAAACTTATCTACCTGCACTGAATGATCGATAACCAAGTCTGTGGGTATCAAAGGTTTAATCTGCCCTGGGTCCTTACCAGCATCTTTAAGAGCGTCTCTCATAGCTGCTAAGTCAACAATTGCTGGCACGCCAGTAAAATCTTGCATCAAAACGCGTGCTGGATAGAATAAGATTTCACGGCTTGGCTCCTGCTCATCCGCATAGTTTAGTAAATTCTTGATGCTGTTTGGGGCGACGTTTCTTTCATCCACATTTCTCAATAGATTCTCCAACAAAATCTTTATAACGTTGGGTATTTTAGTTAAGTCCATGCCTAAAGAATGTGTGGCTTTTTTAAGGCTGAAAAACCTGTAGGTATTACCACGAACTATCAGTTCACTTTTTACTTTAAAACTATCCATTTTTACCAGCAAGAGATATAATTGACGTAAAGCATTATAAACCGAAAATTTAGGAAATAACAACACCTATGTGAACTTCTCACCAAGCTTTTATGGCAAATTAGGTTCATAAGTTGACAAAAGGTGCATGTACTAATTCTTAATTTGACTTAGGGCATATAGAAATTACATTTACAAGTTCATGGTTATTTATTATGATGAACTGCTTATGAAACTACTGAAAATTATACTTATATGAATATCCACGAATATCAAGCAAAGCAAATTTTAGCTGGCTATGGTCTTGCACTGCCTCAAGGAATTTTAGTAGATAATGCGGCTGAAGCAGTTGAAGCTGCGAAAAAAATCAAGTCAAACTTTTGGGTGTTAAAAGCCCAGGTGCATGCAGGTGGAAGGGGGAAAGCTGGCGGGGTCAAACTGGCTAAAACACTCGACGAAGTGGGAGAAATTGCTTCTCAAATGTTAGGCATGACATTGGTTACTCCACAGACAGGCCAGGAAGGAAAAGAAGTGCGAAAAATATATGTTGAGGCAAGCAGTCACATCAAAAAGGAGTATTACGTTTCTTTGGTTTTGGATAGAGACAATGAGTGTATCACGATAGCAGCCTCAACTGAGGGGGGAATGGAGATTGAAGAAGTAGCGAAAGAAAGCCCTGAGAAAATTCTTAAAGTGCATGTCGATCCGACTCTTGGTATTCAAAATTTTCATATTACTAAGCTGGTTTTTGGGATGGGTTTTGATAAAACGCAAGCAAAAAGCTTCACTAAAGTTATAAAAGCTTTATATAATTCTTTCGTTGATACAGATGCTAGCCAAATAGAAATTAACCCTTTAATTGAAGATGATAAAGGTGAATTCATTCCACTGGATGCTAAGTTTAACTTTGATGATAATGCAATTTATCGACATAAAGATATAGAAGCTATGCGAGATTTGGATGAAGAAAATCCGCAAGAAATTCAAGCTAAGAAATTTGACTTAAGCTATATCAAAATGGATGGCTCTATAGGTTGCATGGTGAATGGAGCTGGGCTTGCAATGGCTACGATGGATATTATTAAACTTTATGGTGGCAATCCGGCTAATTTTTTAGATGTGGGAGGCGGTGCCACCACAGAAAAGGTGACCGAGGCGTTTAAGATTATATTATCAGATAAAAATGTCAAAGGCATTTTAGTTAATATATTTGGGGGTATTATGAAATGCGACATCATTGCAAACGGCATAGTCTTTGCAGCGAAGGATGTGAAGATCAATGTTCCTCTTGTAGTTAGATTAGAAGGTACTAATGCAGAAATTGGCAAAAGAATATTAGAGGAGTCTGGGCTTCGACTTGAAGCAGCAAGTGATCTGGGAGATGCTGCAAGAAAAATAGTAAACGCGATTAGTTAAATTAGAGAGGTAGGTATGTCAATTTTAGTAAATTCTGAAACGAAAGTCATTTGTCAGGGCTTTACAGGTTCTCAAGGAACATTCCATTCAGAGCAGGCAATGCAGTATGGTACAAAAATGGTTGGTGGGGTAACACCATGGAAAGGTGGCTCTAATCATCTTGGTCTGCCGGTGTTTAATACCGTTGAAGAGGCTGTGCACAAAACAAAAGCCGATGCATCTGTTATATATGTACCTCCTGCATTCGCCGCAGATTCAATTATGGAAGCAATTGATGCAAAATTGGGGTTGGTTGTGTGTATTACAGAGGGTATACCTGTACTTGACATGTTGAGGGTAAAAAAAGCTTTGGCTGGCTCTAAAACAAGATTGATAGGACCTAATTGCCCCGGGATTATTACACCAGGTGAATGTAAAATAGGGATTATGCCAGGATATATCCACCGAAAAGGCGGCGTTGGTATAGTTTCTAAATCTGGCACATTAACTTACGAAGCCGTGCACCAAACGACAAAGTTAGGATTGGGGCAATCAACATGTATCGGAATTGGTGGAGATCCAATTAACGGCACAAGCTTTATAGATGCTATTGATATGTTGTTGCACGATGATGAAACTTCTTCAATTATTATGATTGGTGAGATAGGTGGCATGGCAGAAATTGATGCAGCAGAGTTTGTTAAAGGCCATAAAATAAAGAAGCCTATGGTTGGATTTATCGCAGGTGTAACAGCTCCTCCTGGGGAAAGAATGGGGCATGCAGGTGCGGTGATTTCAGGTGAAGATGATACTGCTGAGGCTAAGATTGAAGCAATGAAAAGCGCTGGGATAACCGTTTCCATATCCCCTGCTGAGATCGGAAAAACTATGTATTCCATGATTTTTTAGAACCTCACTCAGATATATACCTCTCGTAAATCAAGAGTTGATGAAATTTATAGACGACAGAGCCTCTTGCTCTGCTGCCCCAAAATTAAACAGCTCCTTAAATTTGCGATATTGATGCTCACTACCAACCAATTGATCCAAACATACCATTATTATTTGATGCGCTGATGACATTTTTCTCTTCTTTATTCTGTAATCCACTCCACTATACCTTTCTTTATTCCATCTTGCAACACTCCCTATTTGTACTCAGACGTTATGCGAAGTCCGAAGTATTTCTTCAAGTTATCGGAGCATACCTTCCAAGAGTTGTATCTTTTGGGACTTCAAAATTTTTTGTCCATCCAACCCTTGGAAGATATATTAAATTCCACGTTTTAATCAAAATGCCTCTGCATAATGATCGTAATGTGAGTGTTCAAGTTGTATATTGTTGACATTGGTGTCTTCATGTAGATTTGCATCAAGGTCTTCTTGAGAACTATCTTTGTTTAGGATCTCTATATAAGGCCATTTCTGGTTGCTTATTGTTTTATACAATAAAGTAGACCATTGCAATACAGACATAGGGTTTTTACCTACATATCCAGTGACTGAGCTAAGAACCATGGAGCTACTTATAGCAGTTGGTATAATCGGGACTCCTGCTATAGCTAATGCCCCAATTACTCCCGAAGCCACCACAAAAGTTTGTATTGCAACATACGTATAAGAGTTTTTCTCGCCATTATATTGCGCTACTGTCTCATACTTTATTGGTGCTTTAACGTTAATGTTATATTGAATATACATATTTTACCCCTCGATTTATTGATAATTATTGTTTTCGCTAATTTTAATACCAAACTTTTTTACGAATAGTTGCATAGCATTCCATAATATATTTTGCGTCTTTTAAAAATTGGCATTGTCATCTTCATGTTATCGCATCTCCTTACGTACTTGTTTATACGTTCCTCATGCTTAGCATTTAGCTCCTCACAAATTTTTAAAATACTTTGAATATACCAGACTATATCCGTCCTAACTGTTCATAATCAAAATCAACACACAATCTAAGCGTAGCATCGGCACAAGCATAAGTAAATACCTATCGAAAAAAAATCTTTAATAATTCAAAGCTTATTGATAGAATCCGGCCTATGCTTTGAGATATAAAAACAAACAGTATGATTAAGCGAAAAGTTGCAATAATTTTGTATAATTTAGGCGGTCCTAACGGTGAAGATGACATTGGTCCTTTTTTATTTAATTTATTTTACGATAAAAACATCATCAACATACCAAACCCATTCCGCTTCCTAGTAGCAAAGTTCATTTCAAAAAGCAGGAAAAAAGAGGCAACAAAGAATTACAATAAAATTGGTGGTAAGTCTCCTTTGCTTTCCAATACATTAAAGCAGAAAGAGGCCCTTCAAAATAAGTTGGATAAAGAACAATACAAAGTGTTTGTTTGTATGAATTTCTGGCATCCAATGCCTGATGAGGTGGTGGATGATGTAAAGAATTATAATCCATCTGGGATTATATTGCTTCCGTTATATCCGCAATTTTCCACAACAACTACTGGATCATTCTTGAGCAAATGGGAAGACGCCAGAAACAAAGCAGGTTTAGTTTGTGAGCAGAAAGTGGTATGTTGCTATTATTCTCAGAGCAATTTTATTACGGCATATACCAATATTCTGCGGAAGTTTTATGCCTCAGCTGCTACAGATGGGAAACCTTTTGTGGTATTTATCGCACATGGTTTGCCTGAAAAAATTGTGAAGAATGGGGACCCTTACCAATGGCAAATCGAAAATACGGTTAAGGAGATTGTCAAAATGGCCGATATCCAAGGTATGGAATATATCACATGCTATCAAAGTAGAGTTGGTCCTATGTCTTGGATTAAGCCCTATGCAGATGAAGTGATACTAAAAGCAGCACAGGAAAATAAAATTATTTTGGTTATCCCAATATCATTTGTTTCTGAACATGTTGAAACTTTGGTTGAGCTTGACATGGAGTATAAGGAGCTTGCAATGCATAACGGCGCAAGGGCTTACCATAGGGCTAACACCGTTGGGGATGATGACATTTTTATTGAAGGGCTGAAAAATATTGTGATAAACGGAGTTGTTAAAGATGTGATATGCCCAAAAGAATATTGCAAGTGTTATAGGCAAGCTAATGGATAAAATTGATTTCATATATTCATATGGCAACATAGAGTACAGCTTTGCTCTGAATTATATGAAGCAGAAGGTGGAGGACATAAATAAAAATATTAGTAATCAAGCAGTTTGGTTATTGGAACACCCAAGCATATATACAGCTGGCAGAAGCGCAGATGATTCAGATATTTTAAATAAACTAGATATTCCATATTATTATACAGATAGGGGTGGGAAGTTCACATACCATGGCCCAGGACAGATGATTATATATATTATGCTCGATATACAAAGGTTGTTTCTGGGGAAGCCGGACGTAAGAATCTTTATAAAAAAGATAGGAACGTGGATAATAAAGGTATTACAGCAAACTGGCATTGATGCATATTTAGATGGAGATAATATAGGGATATGGGTTGGAGATGGTGGATTGAAGAGAAAGATTGCATCAATTGGGATCAAACTAAGCAAGTGGATATCATACCATGGGATTGCATTAAACATTAATCCCGATATGAGCTATTTTCAACACATTGTGCCTTGTGGGATCACGGATTATCAAATGACTTCTATAGAGCTGGAAATAGGCGAAAAATTAACGTACAGCAAATTAAATTCAATCGTTAGGGATAAGTTTTTTGAAGAATTTAGTTATCTTCTGGGATTAGAATATGAAATTTCAAATTCTGGCTAGACTTTTGCTTGAGAGTAATATATATAAATCTATAGATCGTTGTTCCTCGGTAGCTCAGCGGTAGAGCAAACGGCTGTTAACCGTTTGGTCGCTGGTTCGAATCCGGCCCGGGGAGCCATCTTTATTTGGCATACGGCAGTGTATGCTGCGTTTTTCGTCTTTCAAAAACCAACTCTTGAATAAAATATACGGAGTGTCATTAATTGTAAAGAGCAAGGGGTATATGCTAATTTGTTGGAATCTAAACTCTGTGTCGGCAAGGCTGGAACATCTAAAAAAAGTAATAAAGCAAAACAGCCCAGACGTACTTCTGTTACAAGAAATAAAGTGCATTAATGAAAAATTTCCTCATGATGAGCTTGGAGATCTGGGGTACAACATTGAAGTTTTTGGCCAAAAAACATATAACGGAGTTGCTGTTCTAAGCAAGCATCCCATAGAAGATGTGTGTATAGGATTGGAACAAGTAGTTCAGGAGCAAGAAGCGAGGTATATAGAAACAACTGTAGCAATAAACGGTATTTGCAATAGAATAATTTCAGTATACGTACCGAATGGAGCAGAGGTTGGCTCTGAAAAGTTTAAATATAAATTGGAGTTTTTACAAAGACTATACGAAAGATTAAGTCACCTTAAAAGCATAGAGGAGAATATAATCATTGGTGGAGATTTCAATATTGCTCCGGAAGAAATAGATGTATATGACGCAAAGCAAATGTCAGGAAGAGTGTGTTTTCATATAGACGAAAGGAAATGGTTCCGTAAGATATTGAATTTAGGCTATATTGATTCATTCAGAGAATTTAATCGTGACATGCAGCAGTTCAGCTGGTGGGATTATAGAGCTGGTAGCTGGCAGCATAATAAGGGCTTGCGTATAGACCAAATCTTGATTTCTCCGAAATTGATGGATAAAATCACAAAAGCAGGGGTATTAACCGAGCCAAGAGGTTGGGAGAGGACATCAGACCATGCTCCAATCTATATTGGTTGGTAGCGATACATATACTCCGCTAACTTTAAAAATTGGTCTCAAAATATTCCCGCAGTATCTCATTTCGTTGGGTACTTTTGTATCCTCCTCATAATCATTGCCCTTTTTGCATATATTAAAAGGATAAAAATAGATATAAAAATTACAAAATAGTGCGGTTACTTTTTTCTAAAAGGAAAATTTTTTCGATACCAGGGTTTTTGACCATCTAACGTTAGTCAATATTTTTTTTGCAAAAAAAAGTAATTAATTTGCTTTACGAAAGAGAAAATTTAGTTCAAATATACATAATATAAAAAAACACCACACAAATATTGTTGGCTCGCAAAACGCAGTAAAAAGCGTTAGTGATAGTGTTTTCGTTATACCCAAACATAATGTTGTAAAATTAAATTCAT